>MAXR01000376.1 GCA_001751155.1 Desulfuromonadales bacterium C00003068
GGTTAGCGATGACCAGCAACGCTGTGACCAACAGCTGGTGCAGGTGGAAAAGTTGCATGACGATGGCGAGCGAGAGCGACAAGCGCTTCAAGGCCAACAGCAAAAGCAGCTAGCAACGTTGCAACAACTTCGTGCCGATTTAGAGCAGTGTCGTAATCGTTATCTGCGCTGTAGCTCACATGTTGACTCCCTTGAGGAGCTCAATGCGACACGGGTTGGTTGCCTTAGCGGAATAAAAGAGGTTCTGAATCACCCCGAATTAGGCCAATTGTTTGGCAACACCTTAGCTGATGATCTTCAGGTTGCCGCTGGCTACGACAAAGCCGTTGCTGCCGTTCTTGGTGATCAATTACATGGCCTGCCGTTGGACAATGTTGCCGCGTTGCAAGCGGTCGATGACGCTATACCGACTGATCTGGCCTGTTTGTTTCAGCTCTCGCGCAACATACAATCGCCAGCATTTACCCAAGGAGTTCCGTTAATCGATTTAATCAATACTTCGGCGACCATGGCTCCCTTTTGGGCGACATTGGTTCAGGGGTGTTTTTGTGTTGAAAGTTTATCTCCCTTTATGGAGGAAAATCTCCCCGTTGGTGTCACTCTTGTGACTCGCGAAGGGGAGCAGCTTGATTGGCACGGTCGTTTTGTGCGTGGTGATGGCACGACGGAATCTCATCAAGTGTTAAAAAATAAACGCCGCCTAGATGAGCTACGGGTGCAAGTTATTGCTCTCAAAGACCAATTATCGCAATTGACGGCGGAAGAGGTTGATTTGTCCGCTAGTGTTGGGCTGCGCCAGACTGAAATTCACGAACTTGAGAAGACTCAGCACCGTCGTCAGATGAGCGTTGAGGAGTTGGTTCGTGAACAAGCACGTTGCAAACAGGAGCTTGATCGGTGGCGTGAACGAAGTGAGGTTTTGACCTTTGAACTCGAGCAAGGTGGCGACGAGGAGCACGTGTTGCTTAGTGAAAAACAGCGCGCATTGACAGCTGTTCAGCAGCTAGAGCAACAGAATGTTGGTGATGACGTACAGGTTAAGGAGTTGGAGCTGTGTTGGCAAGAGTGTGTTGATCTCTTGAAGCAGGAACAGCTGCAACTGACTCAAATTCAAGTACAGATTGCACAAGTGGGGGAGCGAGCGCGTTCGTTTGAGCAAGAAATTCAACGGGAACAGGGCGCGGCTCTCGGTCAGCAGCAGCGTAAAGCAAAGCTGCAGCAACGAATCGCCGAGGTGACGAAGCAGCAAGTCGAGCTTGTCGCACAGCGAGAAGGCCACGATCAGCGGTTACAGGTGTTAATGGCATACCGTCAACAGGAGTTGGAACAGCTTGCTGGTTTAAAAGAGAAGGCCGGTACTGCCGCAGCAATTGTTGAAGAGGGTGAACAAGCGATTAAACTGAGCCGTTTGACTGCACAGCGTCAACATGAACAGCACAGCGTTGTCAAAATGTCGGTACAGCAGTGCCACCTCGATCGCGATCATCTACGCCAAGGGGTGCTGGCCACGTACCGTATTGACTTTAGTGTCAGTGATGAACATCTTGATCTCATCGCCGCTAAACAAATCCCTGTCGATGCTGAAAATAAACTGGCGCGATTACGTGAGCGTCTTGGTACTTATGGCGAGGTCAACTTGATGGCGATTGAAGAGTTTAATGCTCTTGAGGAGCGCTATACGTTTTTGACGGACCAACGCGATGATTTACAGCGGTCTATCGATGATCTGCACGCGGCGATTAGTCAGATTAATCGTACTACTCGTCGCCGCTTTAAAGAGGCCTTTGAGCAAGTGAATGCGAAGTTTCAAGAAGTTTTCCCGCGACTGTTCGTTGGTGGCGTGGCGTCCCTATCGTTGACAGATGAGGGCGATCTGTTGGAAAGTGGTATTGAGATTGTCGCTCAACCGCCAGGGAAGAAGTTGCAAAATGTTAGTTTGTTGTCTGGCGGCGAGAAGGCATTGACGGCTGTTGCGTTGATTTTTGCAATATTTTTGATAAAACCGTCACCTTTCTGTATTCTTGATGAGGTTGATGCGCCACTGGATGATGCAAATATCGGTCGCTTTAACGAAATGGTTCAAGAGATGTCCCGTGCGTCACAGTTTATGATCATCACCCATAATACCCGAACAATGGAGATCGCTGATACGCTTTTTGGTGTAACAATGGAGGATCCGGGAGTTTCGAACCTTGTTGCGGTACGTATTGGTGATTTCGTCTCAGAATCGTCGTTAAGGAGCAATTAGACTAAGTAATGTCTATATCTATTTTATTTTCGTATTGGCTTGAAGATCAGGGTAAGCCAGAGTGGGATATAATAAATTATGCCGTTTAAAAAAGTTTTAGCTGAACTCGTCGAAACCAAGCTCGGTGTCTGTAGTGCTATTATTGCCGATTGGGATGGTGAGGCTGTTGATTGGTTGTCCTCTGGTTTGTGTGATGACGACTTGAAGGTCTTTGGAGCTCATTTAGGCATTGTGCTCAGTCAGCTGTATGGTATCGTCGATCGTGAGCAGGCTGGTGCTGTTGAAGAGATTGTGATTCGAACAGATCGTGCAGATTGGTTTGTTTTTCCGATTACATCGGAGTACTATCTTGCGGTTGCAGCGTCACAGGCAGGGCATCGGGCTGAAATCTGTACCATCGCTCATCGATGTGTTCGTTTGTTGCAGGCTGAATTTGTGTGAAGCACACAGCTGACGTGTGCGGTGATGCTATTAAGTTCGTTTGTTAAAATTCCACCTTTAAATAATAGTCAGGGTAATAAGTACTATGCAGTGGTCTAAACTAATGGAACAAATTTATCAATTTTTGGGATCAATCGCACAATTGGCTACCGAAGGATTGGCGTATTTGTCCGTTCTCGGTGAGCAAGTGTTGCAGTTTGTCCTAAATCTATTAGGTCAAATGGGGGTTCCTGAGTCGCAGCGCCTGATGGTGGCCTACGCAGCTTGTTATGCTGTCGTCACCCTGTTGTTACTGTTCCTTGTTTGGCGCATGATCCGTCGTCGAATCCGTCCACGGAAAAAAGCTGAGGTTGAGAAGCGCGATGAAGATATCGCTGCCGATTCTACTCCGGCAGAGATGCCAACGGTTGCCGAGCCTGAAGTTGTCACCGTTGAAGTGCCGACTTTATCGCTTTTTGAGCGGATGAAGGCAGGTTTGTCTAAAACACAAAGTGCCCTGCTGGGCCGTGTCGATGCCCTGTTTAGTTCCTCATCTGCCGTCGATGCTGACTTCCTTGAAGAGCTTGAAGAGATTCTCATTACCGCAGATTTTGGTATGAAAACAACCCAGCTTTTGCTTATTGCATTCAAGCAACGCGTCGCCGACGAAAAGACCGAAGGTGCTGCACAGCTAAGAATCATTCTCAAGGAGGAGGTTCTCCGCTTAATGACTTTGAATGTTGCTCCTCTCGATATTGAGCGAGATGGGCCATTTGTTTTATTAGTCATTGGTGTCAACGGTGTAGGTAAAACCACCACGATTGGCAAACTGGCGCAACAATATACCCAGCAAGGGAAAAAAGTTATTTTAGGGGCTGCCGACACCTTTCGTGCTGCTGCTGCCGATCAACTGTCGGTTTGGGGTGAGCGAGCAGGTGTGACGGTCATTCGCCATGAAGAGGGCTCTGATCCGGCGGCGGTGGCCTTTGATTCTGTTAAAGCCGCTGTGGCTCGTAATGCGGATATTCTTATCCTCGATACGGCGGGTCGCTTACACAACAAGGTAAACTTGATGGAGGAGATGAAGAAAATTCATCGAGTCATGGGCAGAGAGATCCCTCAGGCTCCGCATGAAACGCTTTTAGTTCTTGATGCAACGACAGGGCAGAATGCTCTTGTGCAGGCGCGCTTGTTTAAAGAGGCGGTAGGGATTACTGGTATTGCTATTACTAAGCTCGATGGAACTGCAAAGGGGGGGATGGCTGTCGCGATTGGAGCTGAACTTAACCTTCCCGTTCGCTTTATTGGTATTGGCGAGGGAATTGACGATTTACGGCCGTTTGATCCTGAAATGTTTGTTGATGCACTCTTTGAAAATCATTAAGCTTCTTGACATTTGATAGAGCTTTACATACTCTCACGCTAATATCGGATAAATAGCTATGGATTTGGATATTTTAGTCCGCCTTGAGCAAAAAATAGATCAACTGGTGCAGCAAAAGCAACAGTTAGAGAATGATTGTCAACGCCTGAATGAGGAGAAAAGTCTTCTAGTTCAGGAAAAAGATTTTATCGGTCAAGAGATAGACCGAATATTGAGTCGACTCGATTCACTCGATCAGGAGACCTCTTGAAACAAAGCGTTCAAGTGACGATACTGGGGCAGCAATACTCGATTCGAAGTTCTCGCCCAATAGATGAGGTGCAGAAAGTTGCCGCCTTCGTCGATGCGAGAATTGCCGAAGTTCTGGCCAGTGGTGCGACTGCAAATACCATGAACGCAGCTGTTTTAGCTTTTTTGAACGTTGCCGGCTCGTATCTTGAACTTAATAATCACGTTGATGAATCACAGCAGATTACAGATGAATTACTCAGGTTGGACGATAAATTATCCGCAGCATTAACAGTTGAACGCTAATACTGACGTGTTGTGAAAGCCACTAGTTTACGATTGCAGGATCGGGACATGGCGAACGGATTAATATAAATTGAATAGGTGTGGTGATTGTACATTGTCGCCATGCTTGATAGTCAACATTCTTTTTCGCTTTCATCGAGCTTCAATGAAGCTCCCATGTCTTCGCTTGGTAACGACTTATGTACGGTTCTTTCGTGCGGGTTGCCACCTTTCTCCATTCTTGTTCTCGATTTCCGTTGAATATTTTGTCTTGATTATACTGTGGGCTGCATCGCGGCGTGAAGCGTGTTGCCTCATTTGGGGTTGTTTATGCCAAAAAGGCGTATTCGTCGTTCGCAAATTATGATGCGTGAGCAGTTAACTGCGCAGCAAAGAGCTGATTTGAGTCGCAGGGCCCAGTCAGTGCTCGTTCAGCAAGCATGGTTTATTGAGGCGAAGCTGATCGCACTCTACTCATCAATTCGGAATGAAGTGGACACCCAGCAGGTGTTTGAAACGGCGATCTCTTTAGGTAAACGGATTGTTTTTCCACGTATTGATGATGGTCAGATGGTTTTTGTTGAGGTTGAGTCGCAGAGTGACTTTTGTTTAGGTTCGTTTGGTGTTCTTGAGCCCGTCGGAGCGAAAGTTGTTCCAGTGTGTTGTATCGATTTGATTATTGTTCCAGGGGTAGCGTTTGATCGGAGTGGTTTTCGAATTGGTTTTGGTAAAGGGTATTACGATCAGGCTTTAGAGAATCGAGCATTGTCATGTCGACTGGCTGGCTTGGGTTATGCGTTTCAGTTGGAGGATAGTATTCCTCGTGAAGCTCATGATGTCAGCCTCGATTGGTTGGTGACCGACCAAGAAATATTATGTTTTGACAGTGATGTTAACTTATAACTCTTTATGCGCTAGCGCAGGAGGTTTACGTGAGTATAGAAATAGGAATTGTCCTTGTATTAATAGCGTTGGCAGGTGGAGCCGCTCTCGGAGCGTATGCACGCCGTCGTCTTGATGAATCACAAATGGGTAGTGCCGAACAACTGTCGGCTCAGTTGATTGAGACGGGCAAGAAAGAGGCGGAGACGCTTCGTAGGGAAGCTGAACTGCAGGCCAAAGATACCGTTCTTAAGGCCAAGTCTGAGTGGGAAGGCGAAGCGCGGGAATTGCGTCGCGAACTCCAGGGGCAGGAGAAAAGACTGATCCAGCGTGATGAGAATTTAGATCGTAAAGATCGCGTTCTTGAGGAGCGTGATACCGATGCCCAGGCTCGTGAAAAGCAACTGGCGCGGCAAGAATCATCAATTCAGGATCGAGAGGCCGAAGTTGAAGAGTTGGCTCTTCATCAAGCTGAGGAATTAGAGCGAGTTGCTAGCATGACATCTGAAGAGGCGCGTCAGCATCTGATGACGACCATGGAGAGTCAAGCGCGTCATGATGCGGCACGAGGCATTAAGCAAATTGAAGATGAGGCCCGTGAAACAGCTGACAAAAAATCGAAAGAGATCTTAGCGTTAGCCATTCAACGCTATGCCGGCGACTATGTTGCTGAAAAAACAGTGAGTGTGGTGGCATTACCTTCAGATGAGATGAAGGGGCGTATTATCGGCCGTGAAGGACGTAATATCCGCGCAATCGAAGCTGCGACAGGTATTGATTTAATTATTGATGATACGCCTGAGGCGGTTATTATCTCTGGATTTAATCCTGTTCGCCGCGAGGTTGCCCGTTTAGCGTTGGAAAAATTGGTGACAGATGGCCGTATCCATCCTGCTCGCATTGAAGAGATTGTGCAAAAAGCGGAAGAGGATGTTAATCAGTCTATTCGTGAGTCGGGGGAACAGGCAACATTTGATGTCGGTGTTCACGGTATTCATGCTGAAGTGGTTAGGTTGATCGGGCGTTTAAAGTATCGTACCTCATATGGTCAAAATATCTTGAAGCATTCACTTGAGGTTGCGTTTTTGTGCGGGGTGATGGCTTCAGAGCTTGGTATAAATGTTAAGCAGGCAAAGCGCGCGGGCCTGCTGCATGACCTTGGTAAGGCGGTCGACCATGAAGTTGAGGGTTCTCATGCCATGATCGGTGCCGATCTTGCGCGTAAATATGGTGAATCAGCTGAAATTATTCATGCAATTGCTGCCCACCATGAAGAGGAAAAACCCACGACAATTCTCGCCGTTCTTGTTCAGGCGGCTGATGCGCTGTCCGGTGCGCGACCAGGTGCGCGACGTGAAATGCTCGAAACGTATGTTAAGCGCCTCGAAGAGCTAGAGAAAATTGGTACCTCATTCGCAGGAGTTGAGAGTTGTTATGCGATTCAGGCGGGTCGTGAGATTCGCGTGATGGTAAGTAGCGACCAAGTTTCAGATGCGCATTCGCACGTTCTTGCTCGTGATATTGCTCAGAAGATTGAGGGAGAGATGACCTACCCAGGTCAAATTAAAGTCAATGTGATCCGAGAAACTCGCGCCATTGGTTATGCTAAATAGCTCTCTCAAGGAAACGCTGTGAAAATATTATTTATAGGTGACGTTGTTGGCCGTGCTGGTCGGCAAATTTTGTCACGAAACATCGATCGGCTTGTTGGTGATCATGACGTTGACTTTATTATTGTTAACGGTGAAAACGCTGCAGGTGGTTTTGGCCTAACGGATGAAATTGTCCGCGAATTTCGTAAGCTGGGCGTTCACGTGATAACTTCTGGTAACCACATCTGGGATAAAAAGGATTTTATCCCGAGCCTTGATCGTCACGAAGATGTGTTGCGCCCAGGAAACTATCCCGCCGGAACACCAGGCCGTGGCTTGGGTATCTATGAAACAAATATTGGTACAAAGATTGCGGTAATCAATCTTGAGGGTCGTGTTTTTATGAATTCTCTCGATTGTCCCTTCCGTACCGCAGATGCCTACCTTGAATCATTACCCGACGATGTGTCTGTTGTGTTTGTTGACTTTCATGCCGAGGCCAGTAGTGAGAAGATGGCGTTAGGACATTATCTTGATGGCCGTGTTTCCATGGTTGTCGGCACCCATACTCACGTTCCAACGGCTGATGAACATATTCTCCCTGGTGGTACCGCCTATCAGACCGATGCAGGAATGACTGGCAGTCGGGATTCGGTGATCGGTATTCGTAAGGAGATTGCTGTTGAAAAATTTGTCAGCCAGATGCCAGCACGCTTTGAAGTGGCCAAAAAAGATCCGATGCTCTGTGGGGTCTTGGTTGATGTAGATGATGTTACTGGCAAAGCTCGTAGTGTTGAACGGGTTATGGAACTGGCTGATTAGTTATACGTCAGGCTGCCTGTGCGGTCATGGCAAGACCTTGTAGATTGAATTGTAAGGATTGAAAATGAATTTTGTCGAAGAATTGACTTGGCGTGGCATGATCCATGACATTACGCCCGGCCTGGAAGAGCAACTTGAAAAAGAGATGACAGCGGCCTACGTTGGGATCGATCCGACTGCAGATTCACTGCATATCGGTCACTTGGTAAGCGTGATGATGCTCAAACATTTTCAGATCTCTGGACATAAGCCGATAGCGCTTATTGGTGGGGCGACTGGGATGATCGGCGATCCATCGGGAAAGTCGACTGAGCGCAACCTGCTCGATGAAAAGACCCTCCGTCATAACGAGAAGTGCTTGAAAGAGCAATTGGCTAAGTTTCTCGATTTTGAATCAGGTGCTGCCAACGCTTCTGAATTGGTCAATAATTACGACTGGATGAAAGAGTTTAGTTTTCTCGAGTTTATCCGCGATATTGGCAAGCATATTACCGTCAATTATATGATGGCTAAGGACAGCGTAAAAAAACGTCTCGGTGAAGAGGCTAAGATGGGTATGTCTTTCACTGAGTTTACCTACCAGTTGGTTCAGGGGGCCGATTTTTTACATCTGTACCGCGAACAAAGCTGCAAATTGCAGATGGGTGGGTCGGATCAGTGGGGGAATATCATCACAGGGACCGAGCTTATTCGTCGCAAGGAAGCTGGTGTGGCTTTTGCTTTGACTTGTCCACTTATTACTAAAGCAGATGGTGGTAAATTCGGTAAGACCGAAAGTGGCAATGTTTGGCTCGATTCGAAACTGACGACACCATATAAGTTCTACCAGTTTTGGCTTAATGTTTCTGATGCCGATGCTGAAAAGTACATCAAAATTTTTACCCTTCTAAGTAGGGACGAAGTCGCTGCTCTGGTTCAGGAACAAGAAGCTGCGCCCAACTTAAGGCCATTGCAGAAACGACTAGCAAAAGAGGTCACTTGCATGGTCCACTGCGAAGACGAATACAATAAGTCTGTGGAGGCATCACAGATTTTGTTTGGCAAGGCCACGACTGAAAGCTTATCAAGGCTGGACAGGGAGACCTTCCTCTCGGTGTTTGAGGGTGTGCCGACTTTTGAAATCGATCAGAGCAAGCTCGATGCTGGCGTGCCAATCGTTGAGTTGCTCGCCGTTGAAACGGAGGTTTTCCCGTCTAAGGGTGATCTTCGCCGTACGATAAAAGGGAATGGGCTTAGCTTGAATAAGGCTAAGTTGACTGATCAAGAATATGTGGTGACGACTACAGACCTGATTAATGGGTCCTACATACTGATACAAAAGGGTAAGAAGAGTTACTATATTATTGAGGCTGTGTGATTGTGGACGAGTCAGGTAATTGACCCGACACGGTCTTTTGTTTGGCGGGCTGTTAGGTGACTTTTTTTACGCATCGAATGGTGTTGAAATTATTATTTGAAATAAAGCTTATTGGTGATTGACAGTGCTCTTTGAGTTCTGTATAACTCTTCTCGCTGCAAGGGAAACGAGCAGCGAGAGTAGAAAAAGCAAGCCGGTCTTTGAAAACTGAATAGTAGACATTATGTAAGAATGCAGAAACAAAA
>MAXR01000377.1:0-633 GCA_001751155.1 Desulfuromonadales bacterium C00003068
GCTTGCTTGAGCAATTGACGCATTTGACTCTGTGTTTCACTAACAATCTGTTCTGCACGGCGGCGTGACTTACTTAATAATTGATCACGCTGAGTCTCAAATTCACTGAGTAGTCGACGTCGTTTTTCACGCTCTTTTTCGGCATCTTCACGTAGCTGTTGTGCCTCACGTCGATCATGTGCTAATTCAGTGCGTAACTGATTAAGCTGCTCCACCATCGCTAAGCCATCGCGCTGCTCACGACCGAGATAACTTTCGGCTTGAGCAACAACTTTTTCAGGAACGCCCATCGTTTTAGCGATGGTGAACGCGCTACTGGCACCCGGCACCCCATAGTGGAGGCGATAGGTTGGGGCAAAGGTCTTTGGGTCAAACTCAACCGCCGCGTTCTCAACCCGATCATGCAGATAGGCGTAACTTTTAATCATGTTAAGGTGAGTTGTCACCACCGTTCGTGCGCCGACAGCACGCAAACGATCCATCACCGCCAGAGCTAAGGCACCGCCTTCAGCAGGGTCGGTTCCCGTTCCAGCTTCATCGAGCAACACCAGTGAGTTGCCATCGACATGTTTTAAAATTCGCCGAATCCGCAGCAAGTGGCCTGAAAACGTCGATAAATTTTCCTCAATACTC
>MAXR01000377.1:671-2193 GCA_001751155.1 Desulfuromonadales bacterium C00003068
AAGCGACTTTTCGGATCACAGGGGATCGGTAGCCCTGCCGAAACCATCAAAAATAGTAAACCAACGGTTTTTAGAGCAACGGTTTTACCGCCAGTATTCGGCCCACTGATAATCAGCGTATCGTGTTTTTTTCCTAAGCGTAGATCAATCGCCGTCACTGGCTGGTCACGCTCACGACCCTCTTGATCGACCAACAGCAATGGATGGCGTACTTGAAGCAGCTCAAGTTGACGTTTTGCTGTCAATTGTGGTGCGTGGGCCTCGGTAATTCGCGCAAAGCGTGCCGCTGCTGAGAAGTAATCCAAGCGCGACAAAATCGCTTGATTGCTTTGCAACGCTGGCCGCGATTCTCCTACGTATGCCGCAAGCTGGAGTAAAATCCGTTCAATTTCGCGTTGCTCTTCACGTAACATCGATTGCAACGTGTTATTTCGTTCCAACACCGACGCAGGCTCAATAAATAATGTTTGTCCACTCGATGATTCATCGTGAACAAAGCCTTTTACGCGGCCGCGAAAATCCGCCTTAACGGGGACAACATAGCGTCCACCGCGCTCGGTGATGATCTGATCTTGAAACACACCATCGAAATGGCTATCACGCAACATCGATTCAAGCATTGAGCGAATTCGCACCCGCAATACTTTACTTTGACTGCGCAGATCAGAGAGTTTCCACGATGCGCCATCAAGAACTTCACCACCATTACCAATACTGTGGCGAATCTGCTCACGTAACTCTGAGCACAATTGCAATTGGCCAACCTCGGTGGTTAGACAAGGGGCCATCAACTCAGAACCAAAATAACTTTGGCACAGGCGCGCAGCATCCAGACTACTGACCACTTCAAGCAGTGCCGTCGCCGACAGCCACGCTCCTTCGGTTCGAACTCGCTCTAACGTCTTGCGCAGGTCAAAACTACCACCCAACGGTGGTGAACCTTTGTCATCCAGTAGTGCTTGGGCCTCAGAAATCCGAGATAGCGAAGCCGTAACCGACTCGACATCTTGCAATGGTTGCAATGCCAGTGCGCGTTCTTTACCGGGTTGCGTGACGGTAAATAGGCCGATCAAAGCAACAACTTTGTTGAATTCTAAAACATCTAATGTAGCTGTAAGCATTCAGGTTCCATGATTCTGTAAATTAAATCTAGCAGGCTGTCGGACGTGACAAAAACCTACTACGAATCAGCTGGACTTGGCCCATATTCCCGTCCATTTTCGACAAATAGGCTAACTATTCGCTCTTAAATGGTCGAAAATCTGGTCTCAAGTCAGCAGTTTCTCGCTACGGCTCGTCAAGCCCGACAGCCTGCTAGGAGAACTGATCCAACAATCGAACGCTATGTTTCACGATTGCTTTACCAAGCTGCACAAACGGCGGCTGTAACTCTGATTTAGTCATTAACGGTTTGACTGAGCTGGGCAAACTTGCTAATGACAAACCATACAGTACCAATGCCAAAACTAAGATCCCCTGGACTAAGCTAAACAGTGCACCAAAAACACGATTTAGCCCGCCT
>MAXR01000378.1 GCA_001751155.1 Desulfuromonadales bacterium C00003068
AAAACCATGTCAAAACTATTGTTTGCCAATCCCGATTTATGTACCGGGTGTAATCGCTGCGCGTATGTGTGCTCAGCGGTGAAAACTGGCAGCTTTGCCCCGTCGGCGGCAAGGTTACGCATCAATAATTACGCTCATCAAGGCTTTTCGGCGCCAAGTATCTGTTTTCAATGCCCGAAAGCCCATTGCATGGAAGCGTGCCCAACGGGTGCATATTCTCGCAATGAAGATGGTGTTGTCGTTATTGATAAAGAATTATGTCAATCCTGTGGTGCCTGTGTTGAAGCCTGCCCTTATGGAATGGTTGAGATGGACGCACAATTGCTCGCTTATAAGTGTGATCACTGTGGCGGCGATCCTGCCTGTGTCAAAGAGTGTGCACCGGGGGCATTGGTCTATCAGGAATCGAGTAAAGATTTGCTGAAGCTCAAAGCCAAGCAGATGAAACAGCGCAGTCTTGAGGGAACTCCGGCTGCTAAACGGGACAAACTGGGAAGAGCGCTGCTTGTTGAGGCAAGAGGCGAATCTGGTTAGTTCAACCTACGAAAAGGAGAAGAGTACGATGAAATGTGTAAGGAGAGTTTCGGCTGCCATGGCGACCTTGTTGGTTGCAGTAGCCCTATGGGTGGCACCAGCCACTGCCGCGCAAATAGAAGTTGAAGGCGATGCCTACGCTGTTGTTGAGAGCATGTATCTATGGCGTGGATTAGATTTATCACCCGATTCTGATTTTGTTATCAGTGGTGGTATTGATCTCAGCTTTAACGGCTTTACCTTGAGCTATTGGGGTAACTGGGATCAAGATACCAACAAGGTTAACGAGACTGACTTGATTCTTGACTATTCATTTGATGTCAATGAACTGCTCAGTGTTAGCGTTGGTGACGTATTGTATGTTGTCGATGGTTATGATGATACCCATGAGCTATATCTGGCTCTGGGCCTAAATACTCTGCTTAGTCCAACCCTGACCACCTATTGGGATTGGGATGAGGCTGAAGAAGAGGGTCTTTTCTATACTTTGACTGTTGAGCATGGTTTCACCCTTTCTGAGCAAGCAGAGCTTTTACTTGGTGCTGAAGCGAGCTATAATCAACACAGTGACTTTGCTGTGGGTGATTACAGTGCATTCCATAATGGCGAACTCAGTGTCGCTGTTGATTATGCAATCCATGAGCAGATTTTCCTTACACCTATGCTCCGCTATTCGATCCCTCTCAGCGACGAAGCTGATGATGTTATTGATAATGAGACATACTTCGGTGTTTCGGTGTTGCTAGCCTTTTAAGCCCTAGCGGTAGCGATAGGTTCTTTGGGGGCGTAGCCGTTGGCGGTATACTGCTGACGGCTACCTCCCAAAAGTTCTATCATTAAACTGAAATCTAAAGTTTGTCCATGTTAATGGTTGTAACTGAGGCACTATCGGGTTGTGCAGCGAAACCTGTACTTAATTCTCCGAAAGTGTCTAAAACAAAGGGATATTTTTATGAGTGACTCAACGGAAATCATTGCAGAAGGTTCAGAAGAAATCACTAAGACTTCTCTGAACCGTACTATGATCGAATATACCATCTTGACTGCTGTTTTTATATTAGTGGCCTTCTTGGTGCCAGACGATACCGCTGAATTCGGCTTTATTACAGCGCTACCATCAATTTTCCTATTAGCATTTATTTTTTACACCAAACGAATTCTTGAAGGCCTGACCCTCGCATCACTCATGGGTTTCATTATGGCCTACAAGCTCGAATTCTTCACTCATGCCAACGAAACATTGATCGGTGTTCTCACCGATGGTGATACCCAATGGTTGTTCATCGTCTGCGGTTTGATGGGGAGTATCATTGCCCTCATTGAGCGCGGCGGTGGTGCTGCGGCCTTTGGTGTTTGGGTTTCTAAGCGCGCTAAGACACGTCGCAGTACCTTACTGTGGACGTGGTTTCTCGGCGTTATTATCTTTATCGATGACTACCTTAACTCACTGACCGTTGGCTCGTGTATGGCCCCTATCACCGATAAACATAAAGTATCGCGTGAGAAGCTGGCTTACATCGTTGACTCTACAGCGGCTCCAGTTTGCGTGTTAATCCCCATCTCAACGTGGGCGGTTTATATCGCTAGCCTGCTTGAGCAATCAGGCGCTGCTGCTGAAGGTGAGGGTCTCAAGTATTTCATGCAGACCATTCCGTACAACTTTTACGGCTGGATCGCGCTGTTAATTGTGCCCTTGGTGATCTTGGGAGTTGTTCCAGTTTTTGGTCCGATGAAAAAAGCTGAGGAGCGCGCTCAGAATGAAGGTATTCTTGCGCCACCCGGCTCAGAAAAGATAGATATTCACGCTGGCGAGAGGTTTGCCGTTCCAGATAATCCGAAGATATTGAACTTCTTCCTGCCGATCCTGTTTTTGATCTGCTCCACCATCTACTTTGATGTTGACATGCAGATGGGCGTTATCTGTACTATTGCCTTTACATTCTTACTCTATATCCCTCAAGGGATCATGGGCCCTGAGGAGTTCTTTGACGCCGTGATCGCTGGTGTTAAGAATATGCTGTTCCCGCTGGTGATGGTTGTTCTGGCCTTTACGTTCGCTGACATCAATGAGCAAGTAGGTTTCTTGTCTTATGTCATCGACACCGCTAAAACTATCATGACGCCAGAACTGTTGCCGTTGGTGCTGTTTATTGTTCTTGGCATCACCGAGTTCATCATGGGCTTGAGCTGGGGCATGTATGCCATTGCTATTCCTATTGCTGTTCCCTTGGCTGTGGCCGTTGGTGCTGATCCATATGTTGCTGTTGGTGCAGTATGTTCTGCTGGTGTATGGGGTAGTCATATCTGCTTCTACTCTGATGCGACCATCCTTAGCTCAGCTGCTTCAGGTTGTGATAACTACCGCCACGCAGTTACTCAGATGCCTTACGGTTTCTTGGGTGCGTTTTTCACCGCGATTGGTTTCCTGATCGTCGGTTACATGTAACAGTTTGTTGTTACGGTAGGTAAGTTCGAAAAGGGCGGCGTGACACGGGTGAATTCCGATGTTGCGCCGCTTTTTTTACAGTAAATTATCCCTTTTCCCCGCCATCTCACATTAGCAGTCTGTCGGGCTTGACGGGCCGTAGCGAGAAATAGACTGATTGAGACCAGATTTTCGAGAATTTGAGAGCGAATAGCTGGCCTATTTGTCGATAATTATCGGNNCGATAATTATCGGGAATATGGGCCAAGTCAGGCTATTTCGCAGTAGGTCCATGTTAAGTCCGTATATGGTCTCCCCCCATTCTGCAAGGGCTTTATTACGAAAAATGACAGGGACAGGATTGCTGCCGTATATCCGGCCTCTTTTTGGAAAGACTTAACCTTCCGGGCCTCAATGATATTCGCGCGTATCGTCCTTATCGACAGGTCGGTTTTTTCTAACCGTCGGACTTGTCAGGTTTTCGATACGCAGGTCTTACCAGTTTTGTCATTGCTCGCGTTTGAGCCATCGCATTCTCTGGTGGGATAACTCCCTTTTGCTTAAATGATGTTTTTAAGTTGTTAATGCAGTTGCTGCTGATTCTGGTTTGTAGGTAGTGTTGTGTCGTAAAACAGCCCAACCAATACGAGCCAACTTGTTCGCCATCGCAACAACGGCTTTATTCCAACCACGTTTTTCACGAATACGATTGATCCAGCGGCTTAATGAGTCATCTTTTCGAGCAGCCTGGATGACGACAGCTCGCGCACCATGAACAAGTAGGCTTCGCATGTATTTGTCTCCACGTTTACTGATCCCGAGCAGGTTGTCTTTACCACCGCTACTATGTTGGCGTGGTACGAGCCCTAACGAGGCAGAGGCATCTCGACCGCGTGAATATGCGCTGCCATCACCAATGGTACTTCTGAAGGCACTGGCAACGATAGGACCAAAGCCTGGTACTGTTTGCAAACGCTGACATGCTTCATCCTGTTGGCTCAACAGTTCCAGTTCCTTAGTGTAAAACAAAATATGCTCATCTAATTCTACTAGCTGTTCATAGCAACGCTGTAGGAGCTGACGAAAGCGATCAGTTAAACCGTTGTCCGGGTCTTCAAGTAGTTCTGGAATGCTTCGCCTCAGAGTAGCTATCCCTCGGGGAAGTACAATGCCATATTCGCCCAATAAACCGCGTGTAGAGTTGCATAATCCAGTACGACTTTTGACACATTTTGAGCGAACTCTATGAAGAGCCTGCATGTCTTGCTGTTCTACTGTTTTGATGGCAACAAATGGCATTGATGGGCGGCAGGATGCTTCAGCAATGGCACGTGCATCGTTGTAATCGTTCTTGTTGCCTCGTAAGTAAGGTTTCACATATTGTGGTGGTATTAACTTTGCGTCATGCCCCATTTCACGCAACTTACGACCCCAGTAATGGGAACTAGCGCATGCTTCCATGCTAACGCGACAGGGTGGCATATTGGCAAAGAACTTAGCTACTTGATTGCGACGCAACATACGTTTTTTCAGCTCCTTGCCGTTATTGTCGAAACACACAACATGAAAAACATTTTTTGCTAAATCCAGGCCAACGGTAGTAATATTCATCTTGGTCTCCTCTCGATTTCGTGTTGATGGAAATAACAGCTTACCATCATGGCACTTTGATGCCGATTTAGAAACGAGGGGAGACCATCTCATCAACAGCCTACTGGCAGCCTGCTAACAAGCAACTTTCAACACTCCATGGACTTAATTTATATGCAAGTAGATAAAATCGGCCATAGCGGTGACTGTCAGTCACTCGACATTCCAA
>MAXR01000379.1 GCA_001751155.1 Desulfuromonadales bacterium C00003068
TATTTTTCTACCATTCGAACTGTAAAGTTCCAGGAATCGTTGGCATGATGGAGGTGGTTCGCGAAAGTTATCCTGACTTTACCGCATTCGACCCCAGCTCAAAGTATTTTGATGTAAAAAGTGATAGTGACAATCCGCGTTGGGTTATGGTCGATATCCGCTTTATTGAACGGTTCGAGGAGACGATTGCCCTCAGCGACCTCAGGCACTACCCCGAACTCGAAGGGATGACGCTGCTGCGTAAAGGTAACCGATTATCGATTACACCAGTCAGTGAAGAGCACTGGAATTTCATCGGTCAACTCGCTCACGCACAGAACGCTTAGTCATACTGCTAAAAAGTTGGGCTTATACAATATAAAATCGACTGCGGTCATTTTTTATTGACAAGCCCTCTCTTTTTAATAAAAATGACCACAGTCAACTTTATTAAAAGGATCGGTATGAGTGGTAAACGGGAACAGAATAAACGTAAAAACCGCCAGGCGATACTCGACGCAGCGCAGCAATTGTTTATCCAGCGTGGCTTCGAGGATACCCGCATCGATGATCTCGCCCGCACCGCTGGGATTGGCAAAGGTACGGTCTACAGCTACTTTGCCAGTAAGGAAGCCATCTTACTGGAACTGATCGCCAATATGCGCATCAGAATTCATCAAGAATTTGCCGACAACAACGATGCTAACGCCGCCGTTGCCGAGCAGCTCCTGACCCTATTTATGTGCCAATTTGATTTTGTCGAGAACAACCCAGAGCTGGCACGTATCATGTTTCGCGAATCGATGTTTCCCGACCAAAAAACCGTAGAGCAACGCAACCAAGTCGATATTCAGTATCTCAACACTGTCACGGCTATTCTATATCAGGGTCAGCAGCGTGGTGAATTACGCTGCGAGCTTGACCTGCTCACCTGCACCCTACAAATGTACAGTAACTATCTCACTATTATCTCAGGTTGGTTTATCGGTTATACCCGTGACCACGCTGAAGTACGCGACAGCCTGCACCGGACCATACTACTCAGTCTGTCGGGATGTGCCAGTGAACCTTTTGCTGAACAGTACAAGACAACCACTCCCCATCAGAACCCCTACCTCAATTTGCGTTGCAAGGATTAAATCAATGCGATTAACACAGTGGACAAACTTACGCCAGTTGCTGGTTCTCACCCCTCTTCTCACTTTCATCGTCGCCCTACCACTACAGGCGACAGAAATAAGTCCGCCACAGGTTCGTGCAGGCTTTGAACAACAGACATTACAAGGCTACAGCCGCGCTTTTAGCACAGCGACTCTCGCTTCTGAAGTGACAGGGCGTGTCCAATCTGTTCGTTACGATGTCGGCGACACGCTCAGCAGCGAGGCCCTACTCCAGATTGATCCCACCTTTATCAATCTGGAGCTACAGGAGATTGCTGTGGCTCTACAACAAAATAACATTCAACAACAACAAGCTGTTCTACGCACAGCATGGTTGCAACGCGAATTTGAACGGCGACAAACGTTGGTCGGTCAGGGCCGAGTGTCGCGGGTCGCTTTTGAAGAGATTGAGCAACAGCGCGACCAGTCTCAATTGGAACAACAACAACTGGTTCAGCAACAGCGACAACTGCACGTGAAACAACAAACGGCTCAGGAACGGCAACACCGTCACCAGCCTCATGCTCCCCAAGGATGGATTGTGAGTGAACGACTGGTTGAACCGGGTGAGCAGGTCAAAGTGGGTGACCCGTTATTCAATGTTCAAGACTTTAGTCGGTTATTGGTGCCCTTAGCACTCAGTCACCAACAACTGACCGCATTACAACAGCAACAGCAAGCGACCCTCAATGGCCAGAATATTCACTACCAGGTCTACAGCGTTAGCCCAGCATTCGATGAACGCACACGTAAGATTCAAGTTGAACTAGAAGTTCTGGACTACTCCGACCAGTACCGTGAAGGGTTACTGTTTAAGGTACCGTTAACGCTGCCGCAATTAGGCCTCATGGTTCCTCAATCGGCGGTAAGCAACCGCTATGGCCGCCCCCAAGTTCAACGTGCCGACAATCAAGAGCTCATCACCATTCAGATTTTAGACCGTCAAGGGGACTGGATCAAGATCGCCCCCAACAATAAACTAGAAGATGGAACACGTCTCGTCCCAGCGCGGAGTGAGGTCCAGTGAAGAATTTTGTCAATCTCAGCCTGAAGCAAACCGTTTTTATCAACGTTGTCTTCATCATCCTCATGGTGGGTGGTGTCTACAGCGTCTTCCACACCCCCGTGGAAAACTTACCACCCGTCGCCATCGGCAAGGTGTTTATCACCACCGTTCACTATGGTGCCTCAGCTGAAGATGTTGAACAGCTGGTCACCCGTGAAATTGAAGATGCTATCGACGGTCTGGAACATGTCGAGTATGTTCAATCGACCTCCATGCGTAACGTGTCATCAATCTTGGTGAAGTTTATCGACGATACCGACTACCGCCATCTGTATGACGAATTGCGCCTGCGCGTTCTCAATATGCGCAATGAACTGCCCGCTGAGGTTGACGACCCAATCTTCACCTATTTGGACAGTCAAGAGTGGAAGCCAGTTATTGTCGCCAACTTGACGGGTGAACTGTCGAACGCTAGCCTCACTCTGTTAGCCGAAGAGTTAAAAAGCGACCTGCGCAAGATTGACGGTGTGCAGGAG
>MAXR01000380.1 GCA_001751155.1 Desulfuromonadales bacterium C00003068
GTGATCGAAGTCAGATAGACATGCTGTTTTGCAGGGTCAGTGAGATACAGATCCGCATCAACACCGATGATCTTCAGCTTGTCAACGCCCAGTTCATCGGCAAGTGCCGCGGAACCAAGTCCAACAGGACCAGCTACAGGAAGGACAATATCCGCCCCCTCGTCATAGAGGTTCTGCGCATAGGCCCGACCATCATCCAGCGAGTCGAAGTTGTTGGTAAACAAACCCTCGCGGCTGTCCACATCCCATCCCAGCACGATAACAGTCGTGCCTTTTTGGGCGTTGTGGTAGTTAACGCCGTGTACGAAACCATCCATAAAGATCGTCACGGGCGGAATGTTGATGCCGCCAAATGTGCCCAAAATACCAGTCTGGGTCATGCCAGCCGACAGGTCTCCGGCCATAAATGCGGCCTCATCGGTTGCATATACCTGGCCAAGTATATTCGGGATTGTCGGATCATAAGCATAATCGACGATCGAGAATTTTTGATCAGGGTTAGCTTCAGCCGCCGCCTTGGTTGCATCACCCAGCAGGAAGCCAACGGTTATGATAACATCACATTGCCCACCCAACAGCGATATGATGTTGGCCTCGTAATCCGTTTCAGCTTGTGATTCCAGAAAACGACCGCCAACCCCCAGTTTTTCCTGCGCGTCCAGAACACCTTTCCAGGCGGTCTGGTTAAAGCTGTTGTCGTCAATCCCGCCGGTGTCGGTCACTTGACAGGCGGTAAAATCCGCCGCCGCAACTGCGCCACCTATCAGTATTCCTACTCCTGCAATCGGGGCTAGAAGTTTATTTTTTAGTCTAAACATAGCTTATTCCTCCGTTTGAAAGTTGGAGAAAATGGAACATATTGCTCGCAGTATGCGAGTATTCCACCTCGCTCCTATGGCAGACACGGCCTGCCGACACAAAAGCACAAGATCACAATTCTCTCGAAACATATATGATGCAAATCAATTGCAGTGGAAATTCACGTTGACCCAGATCAAACGCGCAGAGACCATATTATGGTAAGCTGCGTTAAGTCTGAACGTTCTTTTACCATAATTTAGGAAAGGAGACCATTATGAGCAAACAGGGTCTCGAAGTAATTGACCACACCGTTCAACTGACACACGAATGGATAAACGAACTGGCCGAGCGGCTCGATTGGAGCAACCACAGGAACGTGTTCCATTTGCTACGGCTAACGCTGACCGGTTTGCGCGACCTGTTGGGTCACGACGAAGCCGCGCAACTTTCGGCACAAATGCCATTACTTATTTGCGGCATCTTTTACGAAGGATGGCGACCATCCGATACTCCGCTGAAAGATAAACACAAAGAGACCTTTGTCGCCCGTATCGATGCCAAGCTTGCCGGATATCCTGAATACCGGGGTGAAGAGGATATCCGTACAGTCTTCAAACTTCTGAACGGCCGGATATCCGAAGGCGAGATGAACGACATTCGTAGCACGCTGCCTTCGCCCTTTCGGGATTTCTGGCCTGACTAGATTCAGGCTGCGCAACTGATCTATGACCAATCTTAGTAATAGTGCCGGTGGGGCTGCCTTCCTTATAGTCGGCTGTCGGTCTGGTTTTTTGCGCGAATAAGGTTAACGTCCTGAATGTGCGTTCTAAAAGGGGGCGGAACTAACATGGAAATAGCACTGGGTCTATCTGTTCAAGATCTGCTCTGGTCAGCACTTGTCGTGCTGGTTGCCTCGTTTATTCGCGGATATTCCGGCTTCGGGTTTTCGGCTGTTCTTATGGCTGGACTGGCCCTTCGGTTGCCTGCAGCTGAAATAGTTCCTTTGTCAATCGCACTCGAAGTTATTGCATCCACCCTACAGGCGCGCGGAATATATACGCATATAAACTGGCGGCCGCTGGTGGTTCTTCTGCTCGCTGGCATTATTGGAACACCGGTCGGGGTTTATCTGTTAGGGGCGTTACCTGACGAGCCAATGCGCATAGCCGTACAAATATTCATTCTAATTACCAGTGTATTTTTGGTGTTCACAAAGGAACGATCATTTCGCAGATCATTGATACTATATGCCTTGGTGGGACTTGTTGCCGGTGTGATCAATGGCGCAACAGCCCTCAGCGGCTTGGTTCTTGCGCTTTTTTTCACCTTCACAGGCGAAAAAGCGGCAGTCATGCGCGCCACCATGATCGCCTATTTTTTTGTTACAGATCTTTGGACCGGTGGGTTACTATACGCATCAGGGCATTTCGACATACAAACCGTCACCCGCATTATGGCGGCGATTCCGTTACTGGGGTTCGGAGTCTGGATTGGCTCTAACAGGTTTACTTCTGCAAACCCCAAATCCTTTCGAATTTACGTTTTATGGTTGTTGTTGGCGCTATCATCCATAGGGTTGATTGGCGTAATATTCGGTTAATCCAAATGGGAGTACAGGGATTCCTTGAACGAATTGTGTAAAAAGTATTTCGGGAAAAGATAATGCAAACAACCGATGTTACATCATCACAAGGCCTTAGCACCGTCGAAGCGAGGCGCCTACGTGACAAATATGGCCCCAATGTACTTCCTGAAAGCCGTGGCACCCCGCTTTGGCTGCGGTTTATGCGTCAATTCAAAAGCCCCCTGATTTATGTTTTGCTGTTTGCTCTGGTTCTTGA
>MAXR01000381.1 GCA_001751155.1 Desulfuromonadales bacterium C00003068
GCGGTAAAGGCGTGAGATGGCATCGGCAGGAACAATGCCCATCCCCAGTTCATTGGTGACGAAAATAATGGTTCGATCTCCATCTTTGCACGCTTCGATAACCTGTTGGCAACAGCGAACTATCTGTTCTTCACTCAGGGTTTGATCTAGGCATTCGGCCTCGTAAAGCAGATTGTTGATCCATAAAGTAAGGCAATCAACGAGAACGACAGCGCTGTCAGCGGTATCCATTAAGGCTTGGGCTAAGTCCAGCGGCTCCTCAACGGTTAGCCAGCCTTTGCCTTCGCGTCGTTGCTGATGCAAGGCGATGCGGCCGTCCATTTCGGCATCAATAATTGGGCAGGTGGCAATATAGCTGCGCTTACCCGTTAAGATTTCGGCACGCTGTTCAGCGTAACGGCTCTTACCGCTGCGGCTGCCACCACTGATATATAGTATCTTGTTTCTAGAGCTATCAGTCATTATAAAGTCCTGTTAAAACAGCATGTTGGTCTTGGATTGTTAAAGTGATAAATGATCCCCTGTTGATCTCGAACTTTAAGTAGTCTTGCTTGGTGAAACCGAGTAACTGACACAGTAGTGCGCGAATGACACCGCCGTGAGTTACTAATGCAAGGTGTCCAGAATGGCTATGAATCTGCTGCGCAATCTCTGACACCCGTTGTTGAAAATCGTGCTGTGATTCACCGTCAGGAAAACAAAAGTCATCGGAATATTTTGCCCATTGATCGACTAAGTCAGGGTCGGTAGCGCAAATTTCTTTAAACGTTAGACCCTCCCAGCGACCGAAGTTCACCTCGTTCAGTTGAACCTTGATGGTGCAGGGGCGTGCTAATCGTTCGGTAATTGGAGCTACGGTCTGTTGAGCGCGTAATGACGGACTGCACCATAGACAGTCAATGTTTTGATCTGTCAGACGCTCAGCAAGCTTTCTCGCCTGAGACTGCCCTTCATTGCTCAACGGCACATCTAAATGGCCGACATAGCACCCATCGAGGTCTGATTCTAGGGCACCATGGCGAATGAGAGTGATTTGTTTGTGCTTCAATGAAGTGCCCCCCAGGCCAAAAAAAAATCCCCGCAACCTATTTAAAATAGGTTGCGGGGATTCCGTATTTAATCCACGCATTTGTTCTAACATCTCATACCACGGAGACGAGCGAACAAATTAATCGGCCATGTATCTGACTTACGTTAGTCGGTATGACTAACGATTACAGTGGCGGGTCCGTGACGGATTTACACCGTCTTCCACGATTCCGATTTATTTTTATAGCGACTGACTATAACAAAAGAAACACGATTGTGTTGTTAGTTTTTTCATAACAGCACAAATGATTTGTAAAAGTGTCATTGTGAAGTATTGCAAAGGGTGAACCAAAAGTGTTTACACTATATAAAAAACACGTAAATAGCTGTTTAGATGGTTTTTTTATGATTATTTTTATAAGTCGGATGTTATCAATGAGGCGTTTCAAAATGGTACAGATGTTCTTTTTTATGTGAAATTGCTGAAATATCGCTGATGGCTCTCAGATTTAATGGAGCAAAATTGTGGTGAATCAAACAGAGCTGTTGCTTTTTATCATTGCTTAAAAAGGTCATAATCACATATTATATTCGGATGACTAAGATAACTCGCTTCAGACATCTTGTTTCTATCTTCAGTTTTATACTGATTCTGCTGGTTGGTCAGACCAGTGGCTATAGTTACGTGTGGTGTTTTGGAGTTGATGGTCACACCGTTATTGAGCCAGCGCATGATTCGGCTTGTGATGAGCATAAATCAGAGCATGATGTGTTGAGCAGCGAGTTTACCGTTGATCATTGTGGCCCTTGTTTAGATCTACTGCCCAGCAGTAGTTACGCTTCGAATCGTTTGCGTGATGTTTCAATGTCACTCGACACTCTTGTTTTGGCTCCATCTGTTGATGAGTCGTTTCTCCGTGTGGCCTCCTTGCCATTACAATCACAGAGCGTTGGCGCAGATTTTGTGCCACGTATCCGTGATCAGATACTCCACCACCGCACGATTGTTCTGCTGAATTAACCTACGATCCATCCTCTAGTTGTTCCCTTATTATTGACAATTTAATTGTCGAACACCGTTTATTAGATATATATAGATAACCATATAGCGGAGGTCTAACTATGCCTAAACAGGCTAAGTTTGCTTTTGTTGCGTGCGTTGTTTGTCTATCCTTCTCACTCCCTTGCTTTGCCATTGAACAGCACGATGCAAACGCTGAGGGTGTCATTGAG
>MAXR01000382.1 GCA_001751155.1 Desulfuromonadales bacterium C00003068
CTTTTGTCGTTTTAACTCCGTACATTTTGAGCTTAGAAAGGGTTCTGGGTAAATTCTTCGCCAGTAAGGCGCGTGGCAATCGAGGTACTGGTTCAATAGTATGCAGTCAGCCGAATGTTATTTTCGTGAAGCATTCATCAGCACCTCTGTGACATACAGGGCACTGTTACTTGTCGTCCAGTAATCGGTAACATACCTTTCGAATGATTCTTCACCGAGAATATATCCGTGCTCGCTAGCCCAGTGATATATCTTTTCATAGGTATCATTGATGTTGTCATGCGAGCCGATGTGATAACACGAAACCATTATGTGTTTACCAAGCCCTATGGTCTCATTTTCTTTGCATTTTTTTAATGTTTTCTGCAGAATCTTTATTGGTTGATCTTTGTTTTTCATCCGATCGTTGGAAGATGAAAAATTTATTATGACTGGTCCAGTAATTTCATTGTTTATCTCTTCAACATAATTTGTGAATTTAATATTGATAATGGATGCTTTGATGTCATTCAGGAACTGTTGTTCCTGATACAGATAGGTCGAAGGTTCAATAAATTTAACGGACACTTCATGTATATTATTGTCTATGACCATCTCTGCTTCGGTGATTAAGTCGAACCAGTCTTTAACAGAGGTATACTGCCTCTGTGTCTCTTCTAGTATTTTTTGTAGATGTTCGATCTTTGTGGTAAATGACCTTTTAATGGCATTGTAAATTGAACGCTCAACGTCAACTTTACCCTCGATGAAGTATTTCATCTCCTCAAGGGTAAATCCCATCTGTTTGTAGTATTTAATGACGGGCACGGCTAATAACGCTTCTTTAGAGTAATATCGATAGTTGTTGATATCGTCTCTTTTGGATTTTATTAAGCCGAGCTTGTCATAGTATCGAAGTGCCTTTGTCGATATATTGCACCTTTTGCTGACTTCACCTATTGAATATTTATTTTTGTATTTCATAAACGTCCTGTTCGCATCAAGCTCAACTCGTCAGGCGTGTACCTAACTCATCTTCGCGTTGTTTTGGCGGATGCTGAGCTATTGTTGTGATAAATATTAAGACAGCCACTTATCCTAAAACATTGTCCGAATCGTATACGGCCACGTTATTAGTTGCAGCAAGGTTGTGGCCATTATAGATAAAAAACATCATTGATTGGAAGCTAAAGCAATATTAAAGACTTAAAAACGGATATATAGCAAACAAATTGATGCTGTCTCAAAAAAGGGAAACAGGAGATGTTCCATAGCGAGAAAGGGTTGTGTCAATTTGGTGCAGCAACGAACAATCGAGGGGCTGGTGAGCAGAGTCTCTAGTTGGGACAATGTTCTCGTCAACTATTGCGGCTTAGCCGAATTAGACGTGTTTGCATGTCATGAATTAAATGTGATTTAGACTGGCATAATTTATTTCGATAATTCAATAGGTTGCGGCGTAATGGATTTAACGCAATGTTTTTAGCTGATTAGACTAGGGTAAATCGACCGATCTTTTATTTTGTTGTGATGTGGGCGAAAATTTATATTGACCTTCCCCTTAGGGGCAACATGTAGCTTTTCCTTAAGGTCAAATACTGTGACCAATGTGGATCAATAGATGTTTGGCATTTTCTAACAGGAATAGCAGGTTCATGGGAGGAAAGAATATTTATGTTGAAGGTATCGGGTTCGGAAAATTTGGCTGCCGTGGCGGCCAAAAATCAGTTAGCTGCCAGCTTTAAGAGAAAAGGGATTCTTGTCGCCCTGCTCTCGGGTCTTTGTTACGGGTTCTACACGGCATTTATGACCTTAGGGATGTCGAAAGGGGTCTGGGCCGACTGGTATGGCGCAAACACCGCCGGCTTGTCGCCATTTGTTATCACTTTTCTGTTGGGCGCGCTCGGAGCAGCGACAACAGACATCTTCAGTGCCATTTGGGCCGTGATGCTTGCTGTCGTCAGGGGAAAACTGGGCGACTTTTTCAGGTGCATTAAAACCAAGCCAGGCCTGGTTATGGTTGTTGGTGCCCTGATCGGTGGCCCTCTCGCCAGTACCGCTTATGTTGTGGGCCTTATGAAGGCGGGTTCCATCGTAGTACCTATCGCCGCTCTGTGCCCTGCTATTGGTGCGATTCTGGCTAGGATCTGGTTTAAGCAGGAGCTCAACTCCCGTATGATGCTCGGTATTGCCATCTGCTTTGGCGCCAGCTTCATGATTGCCTATCCGACCCTTGGTGGCGATGCTCCTGAAGGTATGTTGATGGGGATCTGTTTTGGTTTCCTCGCTGCTCTAGGTTGGGGTTTTGAAGGGTGTGTTTGTGGTTACGGTACCGCAATGATTGACTCAGAAGTTGGTATCACCATCCGTCAGGTGACATCTGGTCTTTCAAACCTGATCATTTTAGTGCCTGTATTTGGCATGATTGCAGGTGATGTCGATACCTTTGGCTTGATCACTCAGTCCTTTACTGATGGGCCTTCACTGATCTTCTTTATTTTAGCCGGTATTTCTGCCTATGGTGCCTTCATGTTCTGGTATAAAGGCAACAGCATGTGCGGTGCTGCTCTTGGAATGTCGTGTAATGGAACCTTCTCCTTCTGGGGACCCTTCTGTTGCTGGATTATCCTCGGTGTGGTATCCGGCATCGACGGCTGGGCTATTCCGCCAATCGCGTGGGTTGCTGCAGTTGTGATGGTGATCGGTATCTTTGTTATCGCGTTGAATCCGTTGGACCTGTTGAAGAAAAAGGAGGTGGTGTAATATGAAACCCCTTAATTATGCAGTATTAAAATATTTCACCACCGTCAAAGAAGCCTGTGCCGATGATGTAATGGCCGCTCTAAAGGGTGAGTACAGTCACTTCAAAGCTTTCAATAAGCAAGACCTTGTTGCGGCGATCATGACTGCTGAGGCAAATGGTCTCCTTGAGGAAGCTAGATTCGATATGGACGCGAACGATGAATTAAGAGTTTATTATCACGCTCACGAAGAAGGTGCAGCTACGATTAACCAGTACATTAAGTAAGGGTTAATGCAGACGTAAGCGTCTGTACTTAGAACTGTACTATCCGGCTTTATGCCTAAAAAGGCCCTGTCTCAAATATTGAGACAGGGCCTTTTTGTTGTTTCAAGCTTCTCACTAAGGTCAATGTTTACTTCTCCTTGACCTCATACCAATTTTCTCAGCGTTAAATTCTGCATAATTCTTTCTGCCGTTGTGATGCCACGCTTGCCTGTTGAACTGCTTGTTGTTTTGTCGGCAAATCTGTAGCTCAAGTTGCCTCTTCCTCCGAGTGGATTGCGTTGAGATTGTCAGAATATAATCTTAGCGGGACAGGGGAAAGGAAGGTTTCCTCTCGTTTTAATGGGGTTGTTGAGTCTGTTTCTACCATTAAATCAGGTGTTTAGCTATTGTTTGATTTCTGGTGGCTATGGGTGGCCAGTTGTGGTGTTGGTGGTGAAAAAGTATTGACTTTCCCCTTTGGGGTAAGGGGTACGGTGATTATCAGTAGAAGTTGAATTCTTTAAACTAACGACAGAGCAGGGAAGGGATTTGGATGCGATATCAAGGCGAAGAGGCACTAGGACTTATTGAAACATTAGGGATGATTCCGGCAATAACCGGCGCAGATCAGATGTTGAAGGCAGCAAATGTTGATTTGATCTCTTACGAGAATATTGGCTCAACTCTTGTGACGATTTTTGTCAAGGGCGATGTTGCCGCTGTTAATGCCGCAGTCGAAGCGGGCGCCGCAGCAGCTCAGGAAGTTGGAACACTGACCGCGCAGAATGTTATGCCTCGACCTATCAAGGGTGTTGGCGACATTGTTTCGGTTCATGACGTTGATGTTGTTGGCGGTGGTGAGTGCAAAGAGCCTCAAGGAAGACCAAAAGCTCTGGGTATGATCGAAACCTTCGGCATCGTATTTGTTCTTGAAGGTGCAGACGCCATGATGAAAGCGGCAGACGTTGAACTGCTCGGCTATGAGAATACCGCTTCAGGCTACATCTCCGTATTGGTTCAAGGTGATGTCGGTGCTGTTCAGGCCGCCGTTGAGTCAGGTGTTAGGGCTGTTGAGGAGATGGGAGCTGAAGTTCATGCCTCGGTTGTTATCCCGACACCTCATCCCGATCTAGCCAAAATCACCAGTATCTATGCCATCGATAATCTGCTGCCATAACTTGGTAGGTAGACATGATGACTGAGCAATTAGGAAACGTAACGACAACGCAACGCATTCCAAAGGCAAGGAGAGATACAGATGACGATTATTGACAATGATTTGCTCTCCATCCAAGAAGCTCGAATTCTTGCAGAAAATGCTTTCGAAGCACAGAAACGAGTGGCAACATTTTCGCAGGAAAAGTTGGATGAAATTGTCGAATCTGTAGCGGATGTTGTTGAAGCGCATATCCAGTCCCTTGCTGTGATGTCTCATGAAGAGACGGAATACGGCAAATGGCAGGACAAATACATCAAGAATAAATTTGTCTGTGGCACTGCGCGCAACAAATTGCGGGGCATGCGTTGCGTCGGTGTTATCGATGAAGATCGGCACAACCAGATCATGGATATTGGGGTTCCTGTTGGTGTGATCGTCGCCTTGTGTCCAGCAACCAGTCCCGTATCAACAACCATATATAATGCTCTGATTGCGATAAAATCAGGAAATGCCGTCATCTTCTCACCCCATCCGCGGGCGAGAAAAGTGATCGGTAAAGTACTCGATATTGTGATTGAGGTCGCTGAATCCAGTGGTCTTCCAGAAGGTTCCCTTGCTTATTTACATACTGTGACACCCAGTGGAACCGTTGAACTTATCGAGCATAAATCGACTGCTTTAATTTTGAATACCGGGGTTCCCGCCATGCTTCAGGCCGCGTATGCAGCGGGAAAACCTGTGATCTATGGTGGCACAGGTAACGGTCCTGCGTTTATCGAGCGTAGCGCTGATATCAAGCAAGCGGTGAGAGATATTGTCACCAGTAAAACGTTTGATCATGGCATCGCCTCCTCAGCAGAGCAGTCAGTTGTGGTTGACGGCTGTATTGCAAACGACGTTAAGCGTGAGATGAAAAGCTGTGGCGGCCACTTTATGTCGGCAGAAGAGGCGCAGAAATTTGCAGCATTATACTTCCTGCCTGACGGCCAACTCAACCCACAGATGGTTGGCGTTGGCGCTAAAACTCTGGCCAAACGAGCCGGTTTTTCTGTTGCGGCTGACGTAACCGTATTGATTGCGGAACGAAAGTACGTGTCAGAGACAGATCCTTTCTTACGCGAAATGCTTTGCCCTGTTTTGACGTACTACGTTGAAGACGACTGGATGGATGCCTGTGAAAAATGTATCGAGTTGCTTCTCAACGAAAAAAACGGCCATACCCTCGTTATCCACTCAAAAGATGAAGATGTCATCGCCCAGTTCGCATTGAAAAAACCAGTGGGCAGAATTCTTGTCAATACCCCAGCAGCATTTGGCGGTATGGGCGCAACGACAAATCTCTTTCCTTCCATGACCCTCGGCAGCGGATCAGCTGGCTATGGCTTCACTTCAGACAATGTGTCGCCGCTGAATCTTATTTACACGCGTAAGGTCGGTTACGGAGTACGGAAAGTGGATGCCATTGGCATCGATATAACAAACGAAGCGACCTCTTGTCGGGAGAATTTACCCCAGAAGAGCGTCAGTGATGTCGGGAATATTGAGACCATCCAGCGCATTTTGAAAGAAGCGATTGGTGTCCTCGATAGTTCTAAAAATATATGACAAAAAGCACTATTAACCGTAAGGAGGTAGTAACTTTGGATATCCGTGAATTTTCAAATCAGCTTGCACAAGCGACAAAAAACCTAAGCCCCGAAGAGCGTTCATCTTTAAAGAAGATGTTTGAGGGGATCTCTTCAGATATTGCCAATGGTACGTCTGTTGAACTTGCGACCATGGCGCCACCGTGCGCTGGCATTCCCAATGGCCCCACCGAGCGCCACTTAAAACTGAAGGAAAAATTCCTCACCCACGTGCCGACCGTTACCATCCACCGTGCACGTGCCATTACCAAAATTGCCAAGGAAAACCCCGGTCTGCCGAAGGCGATTTTGCGTGGCAAGAGCTTCAAGTATTGCTGTGAGACTGCACCGTTGGTGATTCAGGACAATGAACTTATCGTCGGTTCTCCTTGCGGCGCTCCTCGCGCGGGCGCTTTCTCTCCTGATATCGCTTGGCGCTGGATGCAAGATGAGATTGATACCATCAGCACCCGTCCTCAAGATCCCTTCTACATCTCCGACGAGGACAAGACGGTGATGCGTGAAGAACTGTTCCCGTTCTGGGAAGGGCAGTCTGTCGATGAGTATTGCGAGCAGCAGTACCGTGAAGCGGGTATGTGGGAACTCTCAGGTGAGTCTTATGTCTCCGACTGCTCCTACCACGCTCAAAACGGTGGCGGCGATTCCAACCCTGGCTACGACGTCATCTTGATGAAAAAAGGGATGCTCGATATCGTCAAGGAAGCCCAACAGGCCCTTGCCAAGTTGGATTACAAAAACCCCACTGACTTAGACAAGATCTACTTCTATAAGTCCCTCATCGATACCGCCGAA
>MAXR01000383.1:0-2494 GCA_001751155.1 Desulfuromonadales bacterium C00003068
GGCTGTCAATGATGACTCGGCGGTAACGTTTAGCTATACGATCAGCGACGCAACGGTCACCATGGCTGGTAGCGCGACGCTGGATATCACAGCCGTCAACGACGCGCCATTTTTTACTTCAGTCGCCATGACAACTGCAGATGGAATTGACGGCTACAACTACACCATTACCACCAGCGACAATGACGATGACCCGAGGACGATTAGCGCACCAATACTGCCCCGTTGGCTGACCTTGATTGATAATAGTGACGGCACAGCCTCTTTAACGGGAACACCGACCAGTGCCGATGGCGGTGATCATAGTGTTTCATTACACGTCAACGATGGGACAGCAATCAGCATTCATGATTTCACTATTAATGTCTCAATCAGCGATATTTCGTCTTCTAGTGACATCAATGAAAGTGTCCTTACTGTCGAACCTGTTACTGAAGCCCCGCCATCAGATCCACTTGACGATCCCTTTCAGCTTGATACCAGTCCAATAGCTGTGTTAGCTGATGAAGAAGATAACTCCGCCGCCACACAAGAGCCGAGCGGACAAGCCGACACCACACAGACCACACAGGTTACAACAAGCAATGATCAAACGACAGCGATAGCACCAGCAGCTCCAATTGCTGGCAATGCAAAGAGCATCGATATGCTGTCAGCAACCCATGATCGCAATAGCCCCGCCTTCTCGTTTAACATGCCTCTCTATCGACAACTGGTTGCGGGTCACTTTTCCACTGTTACGACTGCCGAAACCCTCGAACAGCTAAAGGCCCCGCGCATTGCACAACCAAACGACGTTAATCAGGGCCTCAACATAGAGATTGAAACCAGCGGATACGATCAGTTACGCAAGGAGATTGATGAGTCGTTCAGTTCTGAACGAGAAACTGAGATAACTCAGGCTCAGCTGGTCACGATCACCACTGCATCTTTTTCTGTGGGCATTGTCAGCTATTTTCTTCGCGCAGGAGCACTGTTTGCCAGCCTGATGTCGTCGGTGCCTTTATGGCGCGGCTTTGATCCGATCGCTATTTTCCCCGGCGCAAAAACAAAACAAAAATCAGATCGGGACAAAGAGGCTAAAGAGGAGTGTGAATCTAAAGCAGAAACCTTTTTTGATGGGGAGAAGAAATGATGTTTAAAACTCCAGCACTCAGGCTCAGTATTCCACTGACTCTTTTAACCATCAACCTGCTTTTTTTGGCTAACATTATCGGCTTCTTTCCTAACGAGGCCGAATCAACTCTTGAATTGCGCAAAGGGTTGAGTGAAGCTCTGGCACTGCAATTTTCTGTTGCCGCAGAAAAAGGGGAACTACAGACCATCCAAAGCACGCTTCGACTCGTTGTCGAGCGCAACGATGCCATTCATTCTGCTGCAATCCGCGGTAAAGAGGGAAAGTTATTCGCATTGGCAGGGGAACATCTTGCTTATTGGAACGCTCCTCCCGATGGTAAATCGACACCAACCCACGTTCATGTGCCGATCTATTGCCAAGCAGAGAAGTGGGCAACGGTAGAGATCCGCTTTGCCCCATTGTGGGTCAATACTTTTACCGGGGGATTTACCCATTCTTTTGGCGGCTTGGTGATGTTTATCGGTGTGAGTAGCTTCCTGTGTTATTTCTTTGTCATGAAACGGACCTTGCGCGAACTCGATCCTTCAGCGGTGATCCCAGAACGGGTACAGAAAGCCTTTGATGTTCTTCAGGAAGGGGTGCTGATTCAGGATGAAAAAGAACAGATCGTTATGGCGAACAAATCGGTGGCCAGTTTATTTGGTAAAACACCAGAAGCCATGATCGGTTTGAAGGGTTCTGAGCTGGGCTGGCTAGAGTACCAAAACCCTGATCAGATCCAGGAATTGCCGTGGCTCAAAGTGCTCCAGGACGACCAGGATTGCAGTTCCGCATCGCTGTGCTTAAGGACCAGCCATGGCAGCAAAACTAAACTGGCAGTCAAGGCGATCATGGTCACGGACAACGCCGGAATGTGTCACGGTACGTTAGTGACCTTCACCGACATTACCCAGCTGGAAGAAACAAACTTCGAGCTCAGTGACATGGTTGAACAGTTGCAGCTGGCCAACGACGAGATTCACGAAAAAAGTGTGGAATTAGAATTCCTTGCCAACCGTGATCCAATGACCCATTGCCTAAATCGTCGCTCCCTTGACCGCAGGTTAAATCAATTATTCACCGAAGCAAAAACCAGCGGAAGAGAGCTGTCATGTCTGATGGCCGACATCGACTTTTTCAAATCGGTCAATGACCGTTACGGCCATGCCACCGGTGATCAAGTGATCAAGGCGGTGGCCGATGTATTACGACTCTGTACTCGCGACAGCGACTTAGTTAGCCGTTACGGTGGCGAAGAGTTCTGTGTGGTGCTACCTGACCGAAATCAGGAAACGGCGACCAAAGTCGCGGAACGGGTACGCGAAGAGATTGAAAAAAACCCCTGCGGTGGCGTCAAAATCACCCTCAGTCTTGGCG
>MAXR01000383.1:2531-3143 GCA_001751155.1 Desulfuromonadales bacterium C00003068
GTCCCGATGACCTCGTCAATCAAGCCGATAAAGCTCTTTACGTGGCAAAAGAGGGGGGACGAAACCGCGTAGTGAGTTGGGGGGTCACTGAAGCAAACACCACAGAGTCAACAACCCAAACTCTGGTTGAAAAAATCCAGCTATCTTCCGGTGACGAAAACCACAATGAGACGATGACCAATCAGGCTCATCTGCTGCGCCGTGTTCAGGAGCTGGAGGGTCTGCTGGAAAAACGAACTCAGGAGTTTACCCATTACAAAACACACGATTTTTTGACCGGATTACCAACTCGCTCGTTATTTGAAGATCGGATTTTCCGCGAAATTACTCGGACAAAGCGCCAGAATAGCGATTACATGGTCGTGGTGTTGTCAATGAGTATCGACACCATCAAACGTGTCTACGAATCCCTCGGCCACAGCGCCGCTGAACAGCTGGCCAAGGCCTGCGGAGATCGCATCAACGATGTACTGCGTGAGGATATTGATACGGTGGCAATGATTAATGATGCCGAACAATTTTCATCGGTTTACATGTTTAATCAAACAGAACTAGGCTTGCTGCTGACTGATATAAAGCAGATTGACCATATCACCTGGGTGATCAAACGGC
>MAXR01000384.1:0-1940 GCA_001751155.1 Desulfuromonadales bacterium C00003068
TTGCCAAAGAGACTGGGGATTTAGTGTTAATGCGCAGTGATCTCGGCGATGTCTACCGAGCGATTGTATTGGGCAAGGCGACGTTGCGTAAAATCAAGCAAAACCTCTTTTGGGCGTTTTTCTACAACTTAGTCGGTATCCCCTTGGCGGCAGGGCTACTTTATCCGTGGTTAGGACTCTATCTCAAGCCTGAATTCGCAGGATTAGCGATGGCGTTTTCCAGTGTTTCGGTTGTGACAAACAGCCTGTTGTTAAAACGGGTGGCGCGTAAGTTAGCAGACTGACGGACTTGACGGATCGTAGCGAGGAATAGACTGCTTGAGACCAGATTTTCGAGAATTTGAGAGCTTAATAGTAAGCCTATTTGTCGAAAATTATCGGGAATATGGGCCAAGTCTGGCTATTTCGCAGTAGGTCCATGTGAAGTCCGACAGTCTGCTAACCTAAAGCCACGTCTAGGGTCATCATCAAGGCAAAACCACACATCGCGCCAACAGTGGCTAAATCGGTATTCCGTGCTAATTGAGATTCGGGGATAACCTCCTCAACCACCACGTAGATCATCGCCCCGGCAGCAAACGACAACGCATAAGGTAACAGTGGCTCAATATAAATCACAGCGGCAGCACCAATCACCCCGGCAACGGGTTCCACCATTCCTGAAAGTTGGCCATACCAAAAACTCTTACCACGGCTCATCCCTTCGCGGCGAAGCGGCACGGCAACAGCGGTCCCTTCGGGGAAATTTTGGATACCGATACCAATGGCTAAGGCAATCGCCCCCATCAGCGATGCTGAGGGCCCACCTACTGCCGCCGCACCAAAGGCCACCCCAACCGCTAACCCTTCGGGGATATTGTGTAGCGTAATGGCAAGACACAGCAAGGTACTGCGTTGCCAACTGGTCTTGATCCCTTCCGCTTCACTCATCGGAAAGCCGATATGCAGATGAGGCAACACCTTATCCACTGACCACAAAAATAAACCACCGGATAAAAATCCAACTACGGCGGGAACCCACGGCGTCCCACCTGCCAGCTCTGTCATCTCAATAGCCGGAGCCAGCAGTGACCAAAAACTGGCCGCAATCATCACCCCAGCAGCACAACCAAGCATGCCATCCAGCACTTTACGGTGAATCGTTTTAAAAAAAAAGACCAAGCTGGCACCAAGGGCGGTCACAAACCACGTAAATAGCGTGGCTAATAATGCTTGCATAATGGGATTGAGTTGCGCAAACCAATCGTACATAAATTCCGCCCTCCTTGCCTAAACATTAAATAAAGTGATACAAATCATCTGTTATGAAGGGGCCGAATTATCGGTCATCTCTAACGGAATAATCCATTGATCAAACTCTGCATCGCTGACGAAACCAAGGGCTACGGCCGCTTGGCGCAATGTCAGCCCTTCATGGTGAGCTTTTTTTGCAATTTTAGCGGCATTATCGTAACCAATATGACGATTTAAAGCCGTGACCAGCATCAAGTTCTTATCCAAATTTTCTTGAATTTTCACCTGATTTGGTTCAATCCCAACCGCGCAGTGATCGTTGAAGGCCAGGCATGAATCGGCAAGCAGTTCACAGCTTTCTAGAACATTGTGCACCATCACTGGCTTATAGACATTGAGTTGAAAGTTTCCTTGGGTTCCAGCAAATGCCACTGCAGCATCATTACCAAACACCTGCACGCAAACCATAGTCATCGCTTCACACTGAGTAGGGTTAACTTTACCCGGCATGATGGATGAACCCGGCTCATTCTCAGGGATATTCAGCTCGCCGATGCCACAACGAGGGCCACTGGCCAACCAACGCACGTCATTAGCCATCTTCATCAGGCCGCCAGCAAGGGTTCGTAATGCCGCCGAAGTTTGCACCAAGGCATCATGCGCAGATAGAGCAAAAAATTTATTGGTTGCACTGGTAAAAGGATAAC
>MAXR01000384.1:1971-3146 GCA_001751155.1 Desulfuromonadales bacterium C00003068
ACGGCCGTGCCACCGATCGCTAGCTCGTATAAACCGGGCAGAGCTTCATTGACCGCCTTAACACCAAAATCAAGTTGCGCCACCCACGCGCCAATCTCTTGGCCCAAGGTAATGGGCGTTGCATCTTGTAAGTGGGTGCGACCAATCTTAACCAGAGCGTCATTTTCTACCGCTTTGGTAGCTAACGTCTCACGTAGCTTCGCCACCGCTGGCAGCAATTGTTGCTGCAGTTGCTCGACCACCGCAATATGCATCGCCGTAGGAAAGGTATCGTTAGAGGACTGGCCACGGTTGACGTGATCGTTGGGATGGACAGGACTTTTGCTGCCAAGAGTCCCTTCAGCTAATTCAATGGCGCGATTGGAGATCACCTCATTGGCATTCATGTTGGACTGCGTACCTGAGCCCGTTTGAAACACCACCAACGGGAAATGATCGTCCAGATAGCCAGAAATCACTTCATCGGCAGCGCGGCTAATCAAATCGGCCAACTCCTCAGGGAGTTCACCGAGCTCGGCATTGGCCAGTGCCGCCGATTTTTTCAATGTACCGAGAGCTTTGATCATGGGCCGCTGCCATTGAAACCGCTTTACCCCTATGGGAAAGTTAGCGATGGAGCGTTGTGTTTGCGCGCCCCAGTAACAGTGATGGCCGACCTCTACCGTACCCATTGAATCGGTTTCACTACGAAATTCACTCATCGATTTCTCCTATATTATGATCAACATTCATTCAATTAAAGGCAATGCTCGGTATCATAGCAAAAAATGGCAACGATGTATTTTTCTTCATAAGAGAATACAAGAATAGGCATCTTCGTTAGTTACGAACGGTTGACATCAACTTCATCAGAACCGTGTTAGTGCCTTGTATGTTGATCACGGTTTGCTACACTAACAGTTGAGTATGTTAGAATCGTTTCAAGAGACTAAGCTAAACCACGAAACTCGTAAATCTATCAAGGAGAATCACATGACAGCTCAACACGGTATTTACAAATGTTCGGTATGTGGCACCATCGTTGATGTTTTAACACAAGGAGTTGGAACACTTATCTGCTGCGGTGCACCGATGACCTTATTAGTGGCAAATAGTACCGATGCGTCGCAAGAGAAGCATGTACCTGTTATTACCTGTGCCGATGGTATCGTCACAGTAACTGTTGGAAGCATTGC
>MAXR01000385.1 GCA_001751155.1 Desulfuromonadales bacterium C00003068
GGCTTGGTGATGGCTTGGTGATGGCTTGGTGATGGCTTGGTGATGGCTTGGTGATGGCTTGGTGATGGCTTGGTGATGGAGCCATTGCCACACCGTGATTGTCGGTGTAAAGTGCCGCTATCGTCACAATATTCTAACATAAGGAATAATCAGTGGATTTAGAACAACTGTATCGCACAACTGTCGAGGTGTGGGGTGAACCCGCTCAGTATGATCAGGCTGCAGAAGAGTGCGCCGAGCTGATCGCTGCACTGATGCACTACCGCCGTGAAAAGGTGGATGCACAGCAGGTGATTGATGAATTGGCCGACGTAACGTTGATGGTCGGCCAGTTGACATGGATGTTTGGTGAGGAACGTGTAGCCGAGGCTGTCCAGCGCAAGCGTGACAAACTTGATGGTCTCATGCAACGCGAGACGGCTAAAATGGCTGACGAGAGTTAAGGGCGGGAATGAAAAATACTGATTGAACATCTTGTAGATTAGATTGCATTGTACCTTGGCATAAACATGTTAGACTCTTTAAGTGGTAGTTCTAACGTTGTTTTTTATGTGCGGAGGTGACAATGGAAGCAAAAAAATCGTGGTGGTTTCTCAGTAGTTTGATTCTGGTTTGCAGTCTGGTCCTTTTTGCTTGTGGCGGAGGCGGTAGTAGCAGTAGTGACACGGGTAGCACCGAAACGACAACTGGCTCTGTAGCTGTGTTGGTGACCGATGCGCCGAGCGACGAGTTTAAGGCGATTGAGGTTACGATCACTGGTATCAGTATAATTGATGACGAAGATAATCTGGTAGAGATCTGGTCGATGCCTTCGGGGCAGATAATCAACCTGCTGGAGTTGGAAACAGAAGCCGAGCTGTTTGCCCTTGCTAGCGATGTGCCGGTGGGCCTGTATAATAAAATTCGCTTGCAGGTCAGTGCCGTAGAATTGGTTAATTTTGATGATAGCCGAATTGATGTCGATGTCCCAGCTTCTGGTAAAATTGATCTTAATCCGCGTGGACACTTCTATGTCAGTGCCGATGAAACGTTGGTGGTTCAGCTCGACCTTGATGCCAATAAATCAATTCATCTGGTTAATCCTAATCATTATCGCCTGCGTCCTGTGGTGTTTGTTGATATCCTGACCGCTGTAGATATTGGCCGTCTGGTTCGTTTGCCCGGTGAAATCCTCAGTGTTGATAGCGTCAATAATCAATTTGTGCTGTTGTATCAAAATCGTGAATTTTTGATTCACGTCGATAACGATACCCTCTATTTTGGCCCGCAGGGCACGACAACGACATTTGCCGAGCTTGCCGTTGAAGACCTTGTCTCTGTAATTGGTCATTTCCGTGTCGGTAGTGATGATAGCCAACCCGAGTTTGATGCCGTACTTGTTGAAGAGGGTGATTATCAGCGCCTACGTGGTACTGTGACCGTTGGTGTTAATAGTGTGACTGTCACCGAAGATGGTGGTGAGCCTGTCGTTGTCAATCTTGACCCAGATACCGCTTACTATGATTGCTTTGGCATGGTGATCACTTATGCGGATTTGGTGGATGGTCAACGTGTAGCGGTTGATGCCGTTAGGGTTGACGATACATATTACGCGGCGTTAATTGTGGCCTGTTATGATGGTGCTGATACGCTGTCTGGTGAGTTAGAGGTGATCGATCTTTTGACCTTAACGGTGGATGGTCAGTGTGCACAAGAGGCGGCAGCCGCCCGTTATTATCTCCTTGGTGACGATAGCTTGACAGAGATTGGCCGCGCAGATCTAAGCGTAGGGACGAACGTGTTGTTGTATGGCGATGATGATGTTTGTTTTAGTTATCGGCAGTTATTTAGTATCGAATAAAAGTTTCTCAACAGAGACCAAGGGGGCGGCCATACAGGTCGCCCTTTTTTATGCGCTATTTTATCCTGATGTGGTTGTTGCTCATTGTCGTGAATATCGGTAGACTGACAACGATTTTGTCATGCGATAAATTATTTTCTACGAGGTAGCAATGGATAAGCGGTTGATTTTGATAACGATGACGGGACTCGATCGTCCTGGTGTGTTTGCAACGGTTACCAGTTTAATTTCTAAAACCGAGGGGGCGCGTATTCGTGATATTGAGATGACGGTCACCCACCCGCAAATGGTGTTGACCGTTCTGCTTGATCTCTCCAGTGGCGATAGTTGCGAAAAACCGCTGATTAAAGAGCTGCTGTTTGCAGCGATGGAGATGGAACTTCATCTTGACTTCTCTGTCGTCAGTGAAGAGGACTATCGGCGTAAAACCGCTAAAAACCGCTATATCGTTACGATTCTTGGCAGTCAGGTGGATGCCGAATCACTCGCGCAAGTCTCGACAATTTTAGTTGACTGTCATGCCAATATAGAGCGTATTTCTAAACTGACTCAGGGTGAACTGCGCTGTGTCGAGCTACTGATTGGTACCGATGCCCAGCTTGATATTCGCGCCTTGAAACGGCAACTGCTGCAACTCAGTGGCAGCCAGCATGTCGATGTCGCGGTACAAAAAGAGAGCCTCTACCGTCGCGCTAAACGGTTGGTGGTGATGGACATGGACTCAACGCTGATCCAGATTGAGGTGATCGATGAACTGGCTCGTTTAGCAGGTGTTGGTGAGCAGGTTGCGGAGATTACTGAACGCGCTATGAATGGCGAGCTTGATTTTAAAGCCTCCCTCGAAGCGCGTGTCGCTCTGCTGGCTGGTTTAAAAGAGGAAGCGTTGATGGAGGTGTATCAGAATATCCCATTAACTACTGGCGCGCGAAACTTGGTGCGTATCCTCAAACGGCTAGGGTTTAGAACCGCTGTCATTTCGGGTGGCTTTCAATTTTTCACCGATCGCCTTAAAGATGATTTAGGCCTTGATTACGCCTTTGCTAATCAACTCGAAATTGTCGATGGCGTGGTGACAGGGCGCACAAAAGGGGTGGTGGTCGATGGTGAGCGCAAGG
>MAXR01000386.1:0-180 GCA_001751155.1 Desulfuromonadales bacterium C00003068
GATCAAGGTGTCGAAGTGACTATTGAAAAGATCACTGATCTGAATCAGATTATGACGTATGGCTGTATGACCACACCAGGGCTGGTGGTAGACGGAACGTTGGTCTCTCAGGGGAAGTTGTTGAAACCTGAACAAATTGCTGTGTTTTTAACCGCAAAGTAGTTATCCTTGATGGCGTCG
>MAXR01000386.1:233-2579 GCA_001751155.1 Desulfuromonadales bacterium C00003068
CACTACGCCTTGGGGGACGAAATTTTTGCTTAGCCATCTAATTTGTTTTTGCGAGACCATCATCCTTGCGTTGGCAAAATAATGAATTGAACTTTATAGGAGATTTAAAAATAATGAAAATGTTGGTTGATTCAGAAAAATGTACGGCATCGGGCAAATGTATATTGGTTTGTCCACTAAGTGCGATAACGCTGATAGGTGGTATCGCGAATATTAACCATGATCTGTGCGATTTTGATGGTTTGTGCATCCCCGCGTGTCCACATGGTGCTATTAGTTTTGAAGAGGATTCGTAAAACACTAAAGTTAATTTAGCGTGGGCAATTTTAATGTTTTACGGTTCTCCATTTCTACACGGCTAACTCTATGGTATCTTAGCTGAAATTCTGTTAGGAGTTTCTTGGCGATGATACGTTTTATTCTACTTAGTTTTATCATAGTTCTAGTTAGCTTGTTATGTGCCTGTGATGTGCAAGAATATCCAGATTTAGGTGAACAGCAAAAGCCGCAAATTCTTATTTATAGTGGCATGACAATGTTGCCGCCACTGGTTGAAATTTCCGATCTTGTTGAAGAGCAATACGGGTGTGAGGTTAAAATCACATTTGGTAGCTCAGGGCATATGTATACGTCGGTTCAAGAAAATAAGATTGGTGATATTTTTTTTCCAGGTTGTGTGAGCTATTTAAACGATCTTCAACATGCCGATATCGTAATAGAAACAGCGAATGTTGGTTTCAATCAAGCCGCCATTTTTGTTGCAAAGGGTAATCCCAAGAACATTCCAGCTGGCCTCACATCTCTTATCGACGGTTCAATCAGTGTTGTTATTGGTAATCCCGTGACGGGTTCGATTGGTCGCGAGACCAAGGCGATACTCGATGCACATGGGATCTATGATGAAGTCACCGCACGGGCAGAATATCAGACCACTGGGTATAAAGGATTGGTTCAAGCGATTGCCAATGGTGACGCAGATGTGGTGATCAATTGGCGTGCTGCTGGATTTAATTCTGCCTATGATAATACCATCGAAATGATTCCTTTGCCGGATGAGATTGCGGCGAAAAAACCATTAGTAATGGGTCTATTACGTTATAGCCGTCACCCTGAATTAGCACGAACATTTCTCAACGTAGCTCACTCCGATCAAGGTCAGAAAATTTTTAGCAAGTATGGTTACAGGGACTAAATAAGATGTTTTTTAAACGCCTCCATGAAAATATTATCGCGCAGATTACCCTGTTGCTGTGTATCGTTATTTTTGGTGTTGCCAGTATTCTTGTTGGTCATGCGTACTTTGAAAAGCGCGAAGATTTTTTAAATGAACTGATCAATAACGAACAGGTCAAAATTGAAATATCTCACGTATTGCAGAAGAAGCTGTTGCACGTTAATTCCGCTATGCATGATATGGCGAATGTCGGTTCGTTGAGCGAAGTTGCGTCGATAAGTGGAAATTTAACAACACTACAAGAAGAGATATTGACCTGTTTAAAGGTTCTTGAACAGGGGGGGACGCTGAGGCGAAGAATCTTGGTCGATTTTGGTCAAGAAGAGATCTTTTCGAATGAGCTAACTTGTATAAATTACCACCCTGATCGCATAAATGTCGAGATTGTTGAGTTGCGAGCAAGAGTTGCTGAACTTAAGAAGTTAAGTGGCGAATATTTTAAACTTGCGGAAAATAGAGTGCTCATGCTTGAGTTTAGAGATCCAATCATTACCGCCGAAACCATTGCAAGTTTTAGCCGATTTTATCGGGCTAATCGGCCGTTTTTAGAACTTGTACTTGTCAATGGTGCACGACTTGATTATGAGAGTCGTGAAGAGATGAAGAAAATCGAAAGTTATTACGCTGATTTTAATACACTCTATACAAGGATTATGTTCTCCACAATTGTTGTGACACTTCTCTTTATTATGTCTACAGGTGCTCTGGTGTTATTTAATTCACGTAAAATTCTACGTGATCGACAACAGGCACAACGGCAGCTTGAAGTTAGCGAACGTCATTATCGTCGTTTGATCGAGAATGTCACCGATATTATCACTATCGTCACTGCCGATGGTACGATCACCTATACCAGCCCTGCTGCTGAACGTTTGTTTGGCCTTACTATCGAAAAGATTATTGGCCGAAATATTCGTGACATGGTGCTAGCTGAGGATATGCAAGGGATAGATATCCCAACGCTGTATGAACAATTCAGTGGTGAAACACCTATGAATTACCGCGTTGTTGATTGCCACCAGCAACAACAAGTGCTGGAATCATATATTCAACGATTTATCGGTGAAGATGGTGAACAATATTATATTTTAAATTCTCGCAACGTTACATTG
>MAXR01000386.1:2642-2830 GCA_001751155.1 Desulfuromonadales bacterium C00003068
CCTCCGGTTGTATTGAGTATGTTAATCCATTTTTTGAAATGGCAACGGGTTATACTTTTGCCGAGGTTAAAGGGCAGAACCCGCGCGTCCTCAATGCTGGCAAAACACCTCCTGAGGTGTTTAAGAAAATGTGGACAACGATTAAAGCGGGAGATGTTTGGCAAGGGGAATTTATTAACAAGAAAAAA
>MAXR01000387.1 GCA_001751155.1 Desulfuromonadales bacterium C00003068
AGAAAGTAAGAAAGTAAGAAAGTAAGAAAGTAAGAAAGTAAGAAAGTAAGAAAGTAAGAAAGATGCAAGATTGGGGAACACGCTTAATTTAGGTTATCCATGAATGCCAACAGGAGGATGATGTTATGACAGTCTCTGAGCCGCCTGGTCGTGTAGTGTACATGAAGATAATTGAGCAACAGGTAACACGTAAAAAATAATAATTCCCGTAGGGGAATGCTGACCAGAAAATCTGGTTGGATCAATAAATGAAAAGCCTCGGCGAAACTGACCGAGGCTTTTTTGTTTTTACCCGCTAAGGTTGCGAAAAAGCGTTGTTTGTCCTTTGTAGAAGTGGTATAGATTCGCAGCGTAGCAGCCACGGAGGGAACTCTGTGGTTTTTTGTTATGATTCGTAGTTTGTTGTTTCAGCTTATAAAAGTTAAAAGGAAAATCCAGTCATGATCAGCACCAATAATATTTGTCTTGCCTACGGCAAACGAACCATTTTTAAAAACGTTAACATCAAATTTACCCCCGGCAATTGTTATGGCCTTATCGGCGCAAATGGTGCGGGTAAATCAACCTTTCTTAAAATTCTTGCTGGCGATATTGATCCCGATAAAGGTGATGTAAGCATCGGTAAAGAGTTACGTATGGCGGTGTTACGTCAGGATCAATTTGCTTTTGATGACGAGACAGTTTTTAACACGGTGATCATGGGTCATAAGCGTTTATATAAAGTGATGGCTGAGCGTGATGCGATTTATGCTAAGTCTGAATTTACCGAAGCGGATGGTGTTCGTTCCGGTGAGCTGGAAGCTGAATTTGCCGAGATGAACGGTTACGAAGTTGAATCGGAAGCGGCGGTGCTGCTCAATGGTTTAGGTATCGGCGAAGAGCTGCGTCAGAAGAAGATGAAAGACCTTGAGGGCGGCGAAAAAGTTCGTGTTCTTCTCGCTCAAGCATTGTTCGGTAACCCCGATATATTATTGCTCGATGAGCCAACTAACCACCTTGACCTCAAATCGATCCAATGGCTCGAAGAGTTTCTCGGTCGTTTTCAAAATACTGTGCTGGTTGTTTCTCACGACCGTCATTTTCTGAATCAGGCCTGTACCCATATTTCTGATATCGATTTCGGTACGATTCGTACTTATGTTGGTAACTACGATTTCTGGTACGAAGCCAGTCAGTTGGTTTTGAAGCAAAAGCAGGATGCCAACAAAAAAGCGACAGATAAAGCCACTGAGTTGAAGGATTTCATCGCCCGTTTTAGTTCTAATGCGTCGAAAGCGAAACAGGCGACATCGCGTAAAAAAATGCTCGATAAACTTGATATCGAAGAGTTACCCGTCTCTTCACGTAAGTACCCATTTATAGTGTTTAAGCCCGAACGAGCCTGTGGTGATATTATTCTCGAAGTTGATGGCTTAAACAAAACCATTGCTGGCGTTAAGGTGCTCGATAATGTCAGTTTTATCGTCAATAAGGGCGATAAAATTGTTTTTGTTGGTGGCAACAGTCAAGCAAAGTCCGTATTGATGCAGATTTTAGCTGGGGAGATGGAGGCTGACAGCGGTAGTATTCGTTGGGGGATCACCATCACCAGTGCCTATTTCCCTAAGGAAAATAGCAGCTATTTCGAAAAAGATCTGAATTTAATTCAGTGGTTATGTCAATATCCGCCCCATGAAGGGGAGAGCTTTGCTCGTGGTTTTCTTGGCCGGATGTTGTTCTCTGGCGATGAAGCAACAAAAATGACCAGCGTACTCAGTGGTGGCGAGAAAGTGCGTTGTATGTTGTCGCGTATGATGCTGACCAGTGCTAACGTGCTGCTGTTCGAAGAGCCGACCAACCACCTTGATCTAGAATCCATCACCGCCTTGAACAACAGCCTGATTCAGTTCTCTGAAGCGATTTTGTTCACCTCTCATGACCAGAAGTTTGTTTCGACAATCGCTAATCGTGTTATTGAACTGACACCTGGAGGAGTGATTGATCGGGTGATGAGTTTCGACGAGTATCTGGTCAATGCCGATGTGAACACTCTACGGGAACAGATGTGTGCCGGTGAGGTTGATTTGCAACTCTAAACGTCGCAGTTACAAATTAGATGATGAAAGCCCCTGTATTGCTCAGCAATACAGGGGCTTTTTGTTTGCTACGGGTTGCTAGATTAGTTTTTTCTGTTATTCATTATAGGAGTGTGGTGGCAACTTTATGTTGAAACAATGCGAAACGGTATTGCCATTATGAATTCGAAATGTCTGACTTAGGGAGAAGAAGATGAAAAGGATTGGTGTTAATTTGGTGTTGGTAGGTTTTATGACGGTACTCTTTGCAACGACTGTACTGGCGCACTGCGAGGTTCCGTGTGGTATTTACGATGATCAGGCGCGGATTGATATGCTGTTAGAGCATGCTACAACAATTGAAAAATCGATGAATCAGATTATGGAAATTGAAAAGGCTGGTCATGGCCACTCGAACCAGTTGGTGCGTTGGATTATGAATAAAGAGAAGCATGCAACCCTGTTGCAGGGGATTGTTACTCAGTACTTTATGACCCAGCGGATCAAGGCGGGAGCAGATCATTACGATGCAAAATTGAAGGCGCTCCACGGTATGCTTGTGCAGGCAATGAAGTGTAAGCAAACTGTTGATCTTGCACATGTTGCAAAATTACGCGCATTAGTGGTTGAGTTTGCAGGGCTTTATTTTGTCAAAAAATAAAGTTCAGGCTGTTAACCGGTAAATCGAATAAATTTTTACTTAAGAAAAGAGCCGCTACGTTTATCACGTAGCGGCTCTTTTTTGGTTCTCAGAATTGAAACTGTAC
>MAXR01000388.1 GCA_001751155.1 Desulfuromonadales bacterium C00003068
GCTCCGCATAGACATCGCCAGGTATGTCCTTACTGGCGGGAGAATTATAGAATCAGGAGGAAATAGATACCTGGTTTCAAATGAAGACTCACGTGAGCATTATACAAGGAAAAAATATACTGAAACCGGGGATAACCAGACTCCATATACTGGTTATAATGAATGCCGAGTATATGAAGACAATGGCTATTATTGTAACCGGCTTCGGGTGGACTTTGACGGGGGTGGGTGAGTTGAATTACAGATCCGCCTGAAGGTTTCAGGCGATTATGAACCAAAAGGGGCTCTACACGATCTCAAGGATAAGGTCAGAATGGGTTTGATGGTGTTTAATCATAGCCAAGGGGGACGTGTTATTGAGTATGTGGAGAAGCTTAATCAATCTAAACTGGATGCCTTTCTTGATAAACTGAACCGCCCCATCTGCGATTCAGGACAGAGTAGTGGGGTGTATTATGATACCACATGGACACCTCTGGCAGAAACTATTTATGAGAGTATCAGGTTTTTTTCACAGCTTAGCCCTTATTATAGTTCAAGTGACTATTCTCTGGCTTCCGTCTCACACCCGGAGCGGGACCCCATGTATAATGAAGATTATAGCATGGACCTGTGGTGTGCCAGGAATTATATAATACTTTTGACCGATGGAGAATCTACTCAAGATACCAGTATCCCCGACTCCCTGAAAGACGCAGACAGTGATGGACATGATCCATTCACATCTAATCCTTTCGACAGCGGCGGTAGCACATATCTGGATGATGTCACCTATTATGCCTTTAATAATGATTTGAGGTCTGATCTGGAAAACGATCAGACCATTACCACCCACACCATCTTTATGTTTGGCAAAGAAGGGGAAGGCGATATACTTTTGGATGCGGCGGCAGAGAACGGAGGGGGGGATTATTTTCTTGCCAAGGAAGCTGATGAAATCAAGAAGGCATTGGAGTCTATCTTCGCGGATATAACCAAAGAGGCGGCTTCTGCTGCATCGGTGGCGGTTACCTCCGAGGCGGTTTCTGGAGAGAATCGTATATATATTCCATACTACAAACATCCTGGAAAATATCGATGGAATGGCAATATCAGGGCGTTTAACCTTGATGATGATGGTAATTTAACTGATGCCAGCGGGAATCTGGCCACAGATTCGAATGATGATGGAATATATGATAACCCTGTGTGGGATGCAGAGGATATGCTGAAAGAGAATGACTCTCGCCATATCTTTACTATTGACGGATCGGCAAATGAGACTGAGTTCAGCTTTTCAAATCTATCAAGCTTTAAAAGCTATCTGGATGTAGACCTGGATGCTGACGGGACAGAGGATGAGGACAATGAAGCAAATGCCTTAATGAAATATATAAGGGGTGAAGATCCAGGCTTTTCCGGGTATACATTTAGAGATAGGGATGGATGGGTCTTAGGTGATATTATCCACTCAAAACCGGTGGTGGTGGGTGTCCCCAGATCCTACTTTGATGTTGTATATGGGGATGATACCTATAGCACATTTTATAATGATAATAAAGATCGCCAACAGGCCATTTATGTAGGGGGCAATGATGGAATTCTTCATGCCCTGAACACTGATACCGGTAGTGAAATGTGGGGATATATTCCACGAAACTTACTACCTCACCTCAAATGGCTGGCCGATCCATCTTACTGCCATTGTTATTATATGGATTCCATTTATAATGTTGCAGATATCAAGGTGGGTGGTACTTGGCAGTCATATATTCTGGGAAGCATGAGGTTGGGTGGTACACCTGTTTCAGTGGATACAGATGATAATGGAACTAAAGATTCTACCTTCAGGTCCGCATTCTTTACTATTGATGTAACTAATCCAACAAGCCCTGATGTCAAGGCAGAGGTCACTGATGATCGCTTTGGATATACCTTTTCTGTTCCCATAGCGGTTAAGGTAGGGGATAACTGGTATGCAATTTTTGGCTCAGGGCCCAAAAATAGAAATGGAGAAGGTAATTCTACAGAAGATGGATACTCAGACCAGAATGGTTATATCTTTGTGATTGGTCCAGAAAATGGAAGTATTGTTCATTGTGTTAATGTTTCTGATGCTGCTAATAACTTTTTTGGTTCGCCTGTGGCGGTAGATTATGATATGGACTACAATGTAGATGCTATCTATATAGGAGATGCCAAAGGGAATTTATGGAGGATAAAGACCTTTACCGGATCGGGTGGGAGTAAG
>MAXR01000389.1:0-2231 GCA_001751155.1 Desulfuromonadales bacterium C00003068
TCGAACCTGTGAATGCCGGAATCAAAATCCGGTGCCTTACCGCTTGGCGACGCCCCAAAAAAACGAATCAAACTTCTATCAATCCAGCCGACGCTTGTCAACAATATTTATTCGATAATTCTTCAGAAAAAAATGGTCTGAGTTAACCGCTATCTGAAACTTTAAAAGTCTTCCTTACTCCTCGCCCTACCCCAACATTTTGTTCACTACTTCAGCTAGGTCTCTGGAGAGCTTCGGCATGGAAACAATTTTTTGCAATTGCTGCTGCATAAGCTTCCCGCGCCCTTCATCGTAACGACGCCAGGCACTGAATCCACCAGCTAAATAACCGGCCAGTTGAGGATTGACTGGATCAAGGATAATGATCTGTTCAGCTAACAACTCATACCCACATCCGTCCGAGGCATGAAAGCGCAGGGGATTGGCTCGACTGAAGGTGCCGATCAATGCCCGCACTCGGTTGGGATTCTGCGCCTGGTAGGCAGGATGCCGAAGGAGCTTCTTGATGGACAATAAGGTATCTGGCCTACTGGATCGAGCCTGAGCTGCGAACCATTTATCGAGAACCAACGGATCGTTTTTGGCCCTCATAAAAAAGTCATCGAGCAACTCCTGCCCCATCGCTCCAGAATCATCAACCATCAACATCAAAGCAGCGATACGATCGGTCATGTTGGTTGCTGATCGATAGCTGTTGGTAATCAGTTGAGAGATCTCCTCCGTATCTAAAGCATAGAAATACCAAATGCAGCGGTTTTTCAGGCTGCGCCGACCCACTTCTTCGGGCTCGATACTGTAGACACCGGTACTTTGGCAGGCGGAAAAGACCATCTTGAAGTGATTTTGCAAAGTGGTGGCCAGATGTTTGCGAACCTGTTCCCTGACCGCATGGATGCCCTCAACATCGATTTGCTGCATTTGTTGGGCTAGATAGAGTTCATTGGGCAGTTCCAGCAGCTTAGCCGCCAGTCCTGGATCCAGGCTATCATCCTGCAGAATGGCAGCGAAGCTTTCGGCCAGCAGGTTCAGATCGCTTATAGCTATCTGGTGATCCTGCTGTTTTACCCCTTCTAAGATTATTCGTTCAGCCAGTCTCTGTCCTGCATCCCATCGATTAAATGGGTCACTGTCGTGCCCAAGGAGAAAAGCTAATGTTTTGGACGATTCGTCGGCCACCAGCCGAACCGGTGCGGAAAATTGGCGAAACAGAGAGACCACCGGTGACTGAGGAAGATTAACAAAACGAAGTGTTTCCTTGTCCCGACGNNGATCCTGCAGGGAATATGTAGGGGCTGTTTTACGGGCTGGCCTGGTGTCGACGGGGAGTATTGTTCAAAGGTAACCTCAAGGGCATGCTCATCCGCAGAATACTGACTGGTTATTGAAACCTGAGGAGTGCCAGCCTGCCAATACCAGCGCTGGAACTGCTGCAGATCAAGATTGCTGACTTCCTCCATGGCCGCAAGGAAATCCTCAACAGTGGCCGCCTGACCATCGTGTTGTTGTAGATAGAGCTGCACTCCTCGGACGAAATCGTCCGGACCGAGTATGGTCTGGAGCATACGAACCAGTTCGGCCCCCTTGTTGTAGACCGTGGAGGTATAGAAATTGTTGATTTCCTGATAATGCTCAGGGCGCACGGCATGAGCCAGAGGTCCTGAATCTTCGGCAAACTGGTGGGTACGCAACACGCAAACGTCCTCAATGCGCTTGACGGCGTAGGACACTTGATCAGCAGAGAAGTGTTGGTCACGAAATACCGTCAAGCCTTCTTTGAGGCTCAGTTGAAACCAGTCCCGGCACGTCACTCTATTTCCGGTCCAGTTATGAAAGTACTCGTGGGCAATAACCTCTTCAATGGCCTGAAAATCGGCGTCAGTTGCTGTTTCAGGGTGTGCCAGCACATACTTGGAGTTAAAGACATTAAGCCCCTTGTTCTCCATGGCTCCCATGTTGAAATCATCCACCGCAACAATCATGAAAATATCGAGATCATATTCCAGGCCGTAAGTTTCCTCATCCCAACGCATAGCCTTTTTTAGAGAGTGCATGGCATGAGCGCATTTGCTGAGGTTGTGCTTTTCAACGTAAATTTGCAACGTCACTTCCCGACCGGAACAGGTGGTGAAATGGTCCTCCACACAGCCAAGATCTCCCGCTACCAAAGCAAAGAGGTAACTGGGCTTGGCAAAAGGATCCTCCCACGTTGTCGAATGACGACCATCTGTTAA
>MAXR01000389.1:2261-2901 GCA_001751155.1 Desulfuromonadales bacterium C00003068
TAGTAAAGCGGCTCATAACATCAGGACGATCGGGAAGATAGGTAATCTTACGAAAACCTTCTGCTTCGCATTGGGTGCAAAAGATGTTACCGGAACGGTAGAGTCCTTCCAGGGCGGTATTGTCCTGAGGCCGAATGATAACAGTGGTTTCTAGGGTGAAGGTCTCTGGAACCTGATAAATGGTGAGACTTTCATCATTGCAGGCATATTCGTCGGCCTGCAATACTAGGCCATCAAGCAGCAACTTCTCGAGCAGCAGATCCACACCGTCGAGAACCAAAGGCTGGCCAGCATCCCCTCCTGGCTGCCGCCTCAAGACAAGTCGACTGCTCACCCTGGCATTTTCTTCCCCAAGCTCAAAGCATAACTCAACCGTATCAACCAAATATGCAGGCGATGCATAATCTTTTAAATATATGGTTTCTGCTCGCTTGGACATCGATAATTATCTCCTGTGGGACAGCAGTGCGACTGTATATATAAATAATTTTCACAAGTATGATGCTTTCGCAAAAAATCAGGAGATGGCTAAACAAAAAGTTCGACCTACAAGGCGTAGCGGTTTTTCAGGGGTGAAAGCATACATATAGTATGTCGAAGTCCTGAAAAAGCGCTGCAACACCGTAGGACGGACTTTTTG
>MAXR01000390.1 GCA_001751155.1 Desulfuromonadales bacterium C00003068
TCAAAAAACTCTTCGATTGGGCCACTGTCCGTTGAAGAACTATCGACAAACTTGACCAGTTCAGCTTTTACGTCTTCAGGCGCGTTGTCCTCACGAATGATTTCGTCTTGGTCCACTTTGGATGGGTTTTTTGCAGCCGACGAATAGGCTTTATGCATCGTATTTTCGTTAAGCCTGATTTCTGCGGACAAAGCATCTGCCGGGTACATTCCCGCGCCATGCACCGATAACTGGCTTTTTTCGCGCGATGTCAAACGCTCGATTAAAATTTTATCCTCACCCAGAGAGCAGGCCGCTGCTTCGATTACTGTTCGCACTTCAACCTGAACTGATTTGGCTTTCGGGTCATCAATATATACGAACTCGGGTTCAACTTCGAAGTTCGCCCAATCTTCCACGCTAGCGACGCGGAACCCGGATATTTTTTGGGATTTCACCAAGAATTCGAAGTGAAATGCATCGTTGATAATGTGAATTTTCCGCGGAATGATAATACGTGCGATTATATCCGAGAAAACTTTCAACTGCGCTTGGTTGGCAACAGTAGACGTGCCAGCAGAAGACGCATCGCTTGGATGGCGTCTAAAGTTTTTGGCATACGCAATTGAGGTAGCGGATTCGATAACTGACATCGGTAGTACTCCTAACACTCGCATGCGCCCCAACATGCGAGTGGAAACTTGAAAAAATTAGGCCGTGTGTCCGCCGTACGGCCTAAAAGTTGTCTTTAAACTGCGTCTGTAATCCCGGCAACAGAGAGACGTGTCTTGGTCAACACCATCCCGATGTTTGCATTTTTGCGCGAAACGAACGCAATAACGTGGTCAGGATATTTTTTCGTTCTGAGGAATACGTGGATCAGGTTGTCGCTGAAAACAACAATTTCCTGGAAATAGTGACTGTCGTCTTTTTTCAGACCGCGTGAAGTCTTGAAGTGGTCTTCAATTGCAACCACTGTAGTCCCTTGAAACAGGTCCGCAGTCGCTGCAGCAACCATATCCAGAATCTCTTGTGGATGTGAATCAACCGTTTTTACACCCAGAAGCATTCCTGTTGACATATCTACGTATCCAGCCGCCAAACATTCAGGAATAGTTGAAATGGCCTCTGATAGTGCTTTTTCTAATGACATATTAGTCCCCTACTTTGTTAAATTCTAATGCGTCCGATAGGTTCTAAAAAATAACCAAAAAACTAATAAATCTTCGATAATTCGGCTCAAAACCTATGTACAAGGGATTATTCGGTGAATTGGGGTGCATCAGTCAATACGGTAAACGCTATAAGCTTCAGTTTTATTGAAGTTAGACAACCCTAAGGCGATTTCAGTTTTTCTGAAATAACTGTAAGCGGAAAGGGACATTTTTCCGCCACAATGCCGCCGCATTCTTACCAAATTGCGAAAGCGTATGCTCTACTTACTTAAGGTCACTTAAGTAATCACGCACATGTGATTCGAAACTTGCAAGAAATGCAATTTGTGCATCAGATTCGATCCACCGCGGGTTTTGGGCGCGCGTTTCGGTAACGGCTTCATCGGCTGTAAGACCGTAGAACATCAGCTGGGCAGCTAGCAAAGTTCCGGTTCGTCCTTTTCCGGCGCGACAGTGGTATACGCAAATTTTATTATTCGAAAGATAACTGTCCACCAANNAGGTCGGTAATTTTCAATTGATATGAGTCAATATTATATTCTTCAAGCAAGCTGACCGGAGGTTCCCAGTTTTCGTTCAACGTTACGAGCAGTGAAACTCCAAGATTCTGGAGTAGCTCTACATCCTGTCGGAGATCTGAAAAAATTCCGGGTCGTCTTACGCCGCCCAATAACCCGTTCACCAACCAGTTAAATCCACTCGGGCCTTTGTATGCGGAAATATAGTCGCGTTTTTTGTCCAGAATTTCGTTTCCAAACAATTTTTCCGTGTAGGTGAAAGCCTGACCCAAGAGATGTTCCTGCTATTTTCTTTATGTTTCGTATTTGTAGTGGATAGTTCTTAGCGCGATCAATTGGAAATGGAAATACTTCAACTTCCGATCTCGCTTCATCCGCAGTGAATAATATTGGTGACTAGTCAATAATTTATGCTACCATCTTGAGATTAATAATAAAATGGCGATGCTATCGTGAAATACAGACGTTCTATCGGCTTGCGCCACTTAATCGGATCATTGCTGACGGCCCTTTTTTTATGTGGCCCCGCACATTCACAAGAAGTTAACCCAATGCTGTTTGCTTTGGCTGCCGTCGACGTTGACGTAGAATTCCATGTTATCTGGACTGGTGAAGTCAATGAAGGTGACCGTCTCTTACTCCGCGACGAAAGTTCGGCAATTATTGCCGAGCAACCTTTACTTTCCGGTACCCCGATGCGGGTAATAGCCCCGAGCNNTAATAGCCCCGAGCGAGCCTGGACATTATTCGCTTCAATATTTTCACAAAGCCAGTCGCATGATTGCCTTTCGACGTGAACTGGAGGTTCGGTGATGAACGGTTTGTTAACCATGCTGTCACAGCGCCCAATATTATGGGCTTCGTGTCTGGTTGTCGTGTTGGTCACATCGGCAACCTCGCTTGCACCGCCTCGTGTTGATGACGCCATGGTGGAGCGTTCCGTCAGTGGGGCGGAGTGGCTGGCCGAACAAGCNNGGCTGGCCGAACAGGCGCTAGATGATCCGAAGGGGTTGGAGGATGCCACCCGAGAAACCGATCTGGTTGATTGGTTGCTGGTTGCGAGTGGCGCATATAGTTCGCAATATGATGCATTTGCAGAACACCTTTCCAAATCTGGATATCAGGATCCATCGTTTGCGGTGTCGGAGTGGCTGGAAGAAATTTCGCGTGTGCTTGTAGCGGCGAAAGCCAGCGAACGGGTATCTG
>MAXR01000391.1 GCA_001751155.1 Desulfuromonadales bacterium C00003068
GCAGCACGTTTTTTTTGCACTTCAGGATCAGCGATAAACGCTTTGATCTCTAGCATCTCTTCGAGATTTAACGCCAACATGCCATCGCGGCTAATCTGCATCAGCTCTTTATCACTGACCTCTAAATCAATCTCACGAATCTCAGGTGTTACACTACTAACAACCCGTGGCGGTTGCGCAGGTAACCCTTTAGTCACATCAAACTCATCACGACTCACAATGCTCCAGCGCTGAATCAGGCCATTAGCAAGGAAATCGGCAGCAATTTTTTCAGCAGTCGCTTTATCTAGGTCACCTTTGAGTAAATACTGTACCGAAGTATAAACACCTTCTTCATCGGCAAAAGAACGACCCGTTAAATACTGAATCGCTTCACGAGCCGTTCGACCAGCATTATCGGTTACCCCAGGGCGAAAACCAACTTCAATCAGTAGATCAAAATCATCAGCAAGGGGCTGATTAATGGTAAACTCTTGAATAACTGGGTCACTAAATGGCCCCTGAGCAGCGGCAAGCAACTCGTCTTCACTCAAATCGCTATCAACAGTATAGATGTCGATAGTGCGAACACTATCGAGATTAATCTTGAGATACTCTAGAATTTCACGACGAACCCGTTCACCACGGGCATCACGAACACCGTCTTTTAGAGCGACGACAATTCTACTGGCAATCCTGCTGGCCATAATTTCTCCTTAACAAGGAAGTGAATTTCGAACCTACATACTTATCAAATAATGAATCTATGAATTAAACGGTTACTTTATAGTGATAAACTTAAACACCTAACTCAAAACACTGACTCACCTGCTTGGGCTCGCCAACGATAAGTTGTGGTTGGCAAACGTTCTGGCGCGCCAATACCGACTCGATACTCTGCTGTGCAAGCTGAGGCGTATTATTTGTTTCACTCAAGTGAGCTAAAAAAACAGCCTGCAACCCTGCCCACTTCACGTCATCAAACAAAGCCGCACCCTCATTATTAGACAAATGACCATGATGACTGCGGATACGCTGCTTTAATTCCCAAGGATACGGGCCATCGCGCAGCATCTCTTCATCATGGTTCGTTTCTAACACCAACGCACAACATTGGCGCAATCGATTCTGTACTAACCGAGTCGCAATACCCAAGTCCGTTGCGACACCAATCTTGCCTTCACCACTTTCAAAGGTGAAACCAACAGGCGCAATCGCATCATGGGTAATTGGGAACGGTATCACTTCAACATCTTGAAATGTGAAGGATTCGCCTATCTCAAAAAAACGTTCCGTTATCGAACCAACTTTAGGTAACGCTTTATGGGTATCGCAATGAAGATATATGGGTAAATCATAGCGTCGCGATAACGGTCCAAGTCCTCGACTATGATCTGAATGCTCATGAGTCACAAAAACCGCACTGAGTGTTTCAGCTTCTACCCCTATCTCTGCCAAGCGCTTACTGATCTGCAACGCAGAAAGACCAGCATCAACGAGGATGCGGGTCTTTTCAGTTTCTATATAGATTGAGTTCCCTTTACTCCCACTGGCTAATTGACAAATACGCAACAAAATCCCCCAGTGATCGAGTAGTAATACAACCTCAAGCAAAGCTCTAGGTCGAGGCACTTAATGGCTAAAGTTAACTTAGGACAAATCTATCTAAAAACATAGATTAAATTTGCTCAGGGTATACCTGAAAACCAACCTATCAATCAAGGAAAATCAAGCAATAATTCCTTAACTTAATTGATCTATTTCACAGATCGGCAACCAAATCATTATAAACAGATTAAGTTTCTTGACGAAAATTATCCAACTTTATATGATTCCGCGATGTTGTGAGTAATTGCGACACCTGTAAATACCTTATTTATGAATCTATCGCTCAAATTGAAGTGTAATTGCTNNCGAAAATTATCCAACTTTATATGATTCCGGGGTGTTGGGAAGAATTGCAACACTTTTTTATGAACCTATCGCTCAAATTGAAGTGTAATTGTCATTAAGGAGATCCACCATGGCTATAAAGGTTGCTATTAACGGTTTTGGCCGCATCGGCCGCAACGTGCTCAGAGCAGCACTGGGCAATACTGAATTTGATATTGTTGCGATCAACGACTTAACCGATGCTGCAACAATGGCTCACCTACTTAAATACGACTCGGTTCACGGTATATTTTCTGCCAATGTTGCCTCAGACGATCAGCACATAATTGTCAATGGAACACCAATCAAAGTTACCTGTGAAAAAGATCCGATAAACTTACCGTGGAAAGAGCTAGGTATTGATATTGTCCTTGAATCAACAGGACTATTCCGTGAGCGTGAGCAAGCGGCAAAGCATCTCCAAGCGGGTGCTAAAAAAGTTGTCATTAGTGCACCAGGGAAAAATTCAGATATTACGGTCGTTAAAGGGGTTAATTTCTCTGATTATGACCCCAATCAACACCACATTATCTCTAATGCCTCATGTACCACCAACTGTCTCGCACCAATTGCTAAACTCATTAACGAAAAGTTTGGTATTGTTCACGGCAGTATGACAACAATCCACTCCTACACCAATGATCAGAAAATTCTCGATCTGCCCCATAAAGATCTACGTCGTAGCCGTGCAGCATCATTGTCGATGATTCCAACCACTACAGGCGCAACCAAAGCCGTTGGGGTCGTTGTCCCTGAGCTACAAGGGAAACTGACAGGATTATCTATTCGCGTACCAACTCCTAATGTCTCACTCATTGACCTAGTTGTGGTAACCAAAAAAGCCACATCAGCGGATGAGATCAATCAGATGATGCGTAATTCCGCCAATTCAAAGCTTATCGGCGTATTAAAATACTGCGATGAGCCCTTGGTTTCATGCGACTTCAACGGTGATTCGGCTTCGGTTATTTTTGATGCACTGTCCACCAGTGTTCTTGATGGTACATTGGTAAAGGTATTGTTGTGGTACGACAATGAATGGGGTTACTCTGAAAGGATTGTTGATCTCATTGCAATGATCGCTAAAGGCTAAAAACCAACCCCTTTGAATTCTGTTACGAATAGGAGCCAGTAATGCTCAACAAAGTTTCCATTAGTGATCTCGACCTTCAAGGCAAAAAGGTTTTTTGTCGTGTAGATTTCAATGTGCCCTTAGATGACGAGCAAAAAATTACCGACGATACGCGCATTATTGCAGCGTTACCAACCATTCGTTATATTTTAGCTCAAGGTGGAAAACTTATCCTTGCGTCACATCTGGGCCGCCCGAAGGGGAAAAATGTTGCTAAATTAAGCCTCGCTCCGATTGCACCATTTCTATCAAAACTATTACAACAACCAGTCACCATAGCAACGGATTGTATCGGCACCGAGGTTGAACTGTTGATAGACTCAATGGACAATGGTGATGTGATCTTGCTTGAAAATGTTCGTTTTCACCCACAAGAAGAAAAAAATGATCCACATTTCAGTGAAAAACTAGCACAGCTCGCAGACATCTATGTTAACGATGCTTTTGGCACGGCACATCGCGCCCACGCATCAACCGAAGGGATCACCCAATACATTGATTGCGCTGCAGCGGGGTTTTTGATGGCCAAAGAGTTGCAATATCTTGGTCAAGCACTCGACACCCCCAAACGACCCTTTGTCGCCGTTCTCGGTGGTGCTAAAGTCAGTGATAAAATCACTGTCATCAACCAACTCATTGATAAGGTCGACTCGCTCCTTATCGGTGGCGGCATGGCCTATACCTTCCTCAAGGCACAGGGTTACTGCATTGGAACATCACTCGTTGAAGAAGATCAACTTGAACTAGCATTATCATTGCTCAAAAAAGCCAAGGATCAGGGGGTCGACCTACTTTTGCCTGAAGATCACATTATTGCACAACAGTTTTCCAAGGATGCGACACCAAGCTGCTGTGGTAATGATAATTTCCCTGCAGATCAGATGGCGCTAGATATTGGCCCTAAAACAGCCCAACGTTACGCTAAGGTGATGAGTTCTGCGGCAACCGTGGTCTGGAACGGCCCCATGGGTGTGTTTGAATTCCCAAACTTTGCCAAGGGGACATTTACCGTTGCCGAAGCCCTCGCAGAGTCAACAGCGATTTCAATCATTGGCGGAGGAGACTCCGTTGCTGCCGTCAACAAAGCAGGACTAAACGACAAGATGACCCATATTTCGACCGGAGGTGGAGCTTCACTCGAATTTTTAGAAGGTAAAACCCTTCCCGGGATCGCCGCCTTAACCGACAAGTAATGTGTCAGGAGAATAAATATAAAATGCGTAAGCCACTTATTGCAGGAAACTGGAAACTAAATAACACCATCGCCGAAGCGTCACAACTCGCTGAGGACTTAAAAGCAGAGCTTGGCAAGACCACGAACGTCGACATTGTCATTGCTCCTGTTTTTACCGCACTCGCCAACGTCACACAGATTTGTGCCTCAAGCTCCATTCAAGTAGCGGGACAAAACTGTCACTGTGTTGACTCGGGCGCGTTCACAGGGGAAGTGTCGGCACCACTACTCGTCGATGCAGGATGCAGCTATGTCATCCTTGGCCATTCTGAACGTCGTCAATTTTTCGGCGAAACCGACAACTTTGTTAACGCCAAAACCCATGCCGCTATCAACTCAGGCTTAACCGCGATTGTTTGCATTGGTGAGACCTTAGAGCAGCGCGAAAGCGGTGAGATGTTCGATGTGATCACCAATCAGCTCAGTCTGGCCCTCAATGAGATCACCCCAGCGCAAGCAGAGAAACTTGTCATCGCTTACGAACCCATCTGGGCCATTGGCACAGGGAAAACCGCAACCAGTGAAGAAGCAGCTGAAGTCCATGCT
>MAXR01000392.1 GCA_001751155.1 Desulfuromonadales bacterium C00003068
AGAAAAATATAACGACCCGTTTCAGGGTCAAAATGGAACTGAACTCCAGCAATCCCCTGCCAATTGAGAGCCTTCAAGATCTTAACCGTATCATCGATCACCTCTTGGTGATGACAGCTGATCCGCTGTACGGTAACACCACCAGCCAGAGGCATATGATGTTCACCGATATAATCGCCAGTCATAAACATCTCACCATCGTGCATCAGTATCTGCACATGCTCTTCTGCACCGGGATGATATTCCTGAACGAGAACATTATCGGCAAAACTTTCAAACTGACGATGCCAATTCAGCAACTCCTGAAGGTTGCGTGCATAAGCCGCTTTTAGGGGTACCTTTCCTGAGCGTACATTCTGTTTTCGGGTACGTAACACCAACGGATAGGTTAGCGTTGATTCGGGCCCCTTCTCCATCAGTTCATCGAGACACATCCCTTTAGCAACAGGGATATTTAATTCCAGACAAAGTTGGTGAACATAGTCTTTATCGGTTGCTTTATCGAAGATCTCACGACTCGGGGAAAATAGATGGATATTCGCCAGATCAAGGCGATCTCGGATGGAGATCAAACCATTATGGAAGCCCTCCGACACAGGCATAATGGAACCAACATTGAGTTGGTCGGCAAGTTGAAGAATTTCATCAGCAAACTCGGGCAATGAGGGATTATTGTCTAACAACCACGCACTTGTTGAATAGCGACTGTGTGCGGACTGACCATGAATCGTGTTGACGATGGCGTGGACTTCTAAACCGTTACGCGCCAGACTACGCACCACCCAGAGACCAACCTGCGTATCGCCAACAATAGCGAGTACCCGACGGTTGCGATCTGATTGACAAAGCTTATGGTCAATTGACTTGATCTGCTTCATACCCACTCCATTTTATATCTGCCACAAACAGGCGAAAACAATAAATAGATCGTTTTGATGTAATCAGCTAAATAATGTTCAATACTTACAACCCCTTAAAAACCTTTTGTACCTCTGTTGCAACCTGAGTCCAACTTTTCACACCACTTGCGCGGACAACCGACTCGGAATCCCACTCTTGATCAAGCACGTCCGCAATCGCATCACGTAATGGTTCCACTTCTTCCGCTGGAACAATGCGTCCGGCATGTGGAACAGGTAAAATATCTGGCACGGCACCGACATCTGTCGCGATAACGGGTGTCCCCGCTGCGAGACTTTCGAGTACGGCGTTCGGACAACCTTCTCGATATGAAGCCAGTACGCTGGCATCGGCAGCAGAAAAATAGAGTGGAATTTTAGCGTAGGGCTGTGGTCCAGTTAATATCAGTCGATCTTCGACGCCAAAATTTCGAGCAACCTCTTGCAAGCCAGCAACAGTTCCACCCTGAGCTGCACCACCAACAATGATAAGCGTAACATCATTAGCTAATTCTGCAAGTGCTTGAATCATTTCATGGTGCCCTTTTCGATGGCCAAGATGAGCAACCGTCACCAATAGTTTCCCCTGCTGCGGCAGACCCAACTGCTTACGGCAATCGCCCTTATCTCGTGGCCTGAAATGATCGCGGTCTACACCATTAACGATGACATGTAAACGTTGCGGCTCAACCCCTAACATCTCAGCCTCTTTAGCCATGCGTGATGAAACGCTGATCACAGCTGCTGCGCCCTGTAACGCCTGAGCGCATTGGCGAGTTTGTGCAGGCACCTTGAGGCACTCATAAAGTTTGCCACGCAGGGTAATCACATAGGGAATGCCAAGCTGTTTCGCTATCAATGCTACGCCAACGCCGTCGGGCCAGACAAAATGTGCATCGAGCACATCGGGTCGCCACGTCATACAGAGTTCCTTAAGCCACCCCGTTAACCCGCGTGCATAAAGGTGTGCATCTGTATTTTTAAACATGCCGGGAAAGTAAAAAAAACGGGGTCGATAAACGGCCAACTGTTGCCATTGCTGTGAATTTGGCTCACCAATATTGGGCCGCAATAGTGGAAACCACGGTACGGGGGAACAGACCTTGAGATCTTCCACCTCCCGTAACGCCGCTAAACGTTGATAGACAAACATCCCCCACGTTGGCTTCGTTTCACTGGGAAAGCAGTAAGAAAAGGAGAGGACTTTCATCGAGAGATACCCGACTCATCAGAATTTTGAGAAAGATTGCCAAAAACCTCACCATAAATCTCGCGATAAACTCGGGTGGTTTTTTCCCAACCATGCTGTTCTCGCACCCAACTCATCGCTTGTTGCTGTAAACAATCGCATTTAGCTTGATCGGTCAATAGCTCAACCAGCGACGTAGCGAGTGCCGCCTCATCGCCAGCCTTGAACAGAATCCCAGTTTCACCATCTGTAATCAGCTCTTTATGACCACCGACATCGCTAGCGACCAACACCTTTCCCATCGCCATCGCCTCGAGGGGCTTGAGGGGAGTTACCAATTCCGTCAAACGCATGGAATAACGTGGATAGGCTAAAACATCGACCATTGCATAGACGCCGGGAACCCGTTCATGGGGAATGCGACCGGGCATAACAACGCGGTCAGATAAGTTTAAACTGCCAATCAGGGCTTTTAACTCCGACTCCATCTCACCACCACCGACAAGGAGCAGTACGGTTTCGGACTGCTGTTTTGCAACTCGTGCAAAAGCGTTGACCAACAGATCGAGGCCTTCGTAGCGATAAAAAGAACCAATAAATCCGACAACTTTTTTACCCGCCAGCCCCCACTCACGCCAATACTCATCGTCCACAGCACAGGGTTGAAAGTCGTCTGGGTTGACGCCATTAAACACAGCGGTGATCTTTGCCGCCGGAATGCCGCGATGAACCAGATCATCCTTTAAGCCATTGCAAAGAATAGCGACATGGTCAACCTTGTTACACACCACAGTTTCAGCTCTTTTCGTTAATTTATAACGTAACGAACCTTCGCTGGTCGTGCCATGGTCGACGGCGGCATCTTCCCAAAAAGCACGAATTTCATAAACCACTGGAATTTTAAGTTTTCGACCAACCAAAAGGGCTGGAATAGCATTAAGAATGGGTGAATGAGCATGGAGGATGTCAGGCTTTTCAAGTTGTACGACTTGAAGAAGGCGTCGATACAAAACAGTCATCAACCACACCTCACTCAATAGCGGGACAGGGTTACGACGAGCGACACCGCTACGATAATAGGTGAAATGATTGATCTCCTCTTTTTCAAGGCATTCATCACACGAATTTTCTTCATGTTTAGGGGAGGTTAAAATAACAGGATCAAAACCCATTTTTCGTTGCGCACGAAAAAGATTTTGGCTGCGAAATGTATAACC
>MAXR01000393.1 GCA_001751155.1 Desulfuromonadales bacterium C00003068
ACCCAGAGCGGTCAAAGAGTGTATCGATTTTGACTAACAAAAGTGGGCACGAGAGGCCATCGGCCTGAGCGCGAAAAACCTGCACCTGACGCTGATTGCCACAACTTAAAACGTCTAATGTCGCCACGCACTCACACACCGTTGCGCGCTCTAATGCCTCACGATAAGCAGGCAGTACAATGACAACATCCTGGTCTAAGTCACGTAACGCCATGGGTAACCCCGCCGACACATCGCCCAAACCTCCTGTTTTAACTAACGGATAGACTTCAGAGGTGGCAAACAATATCTTTTTCATCATTAATACTCCCACTGCAATACCAGCATCCCCAAGGGTGGTAATGTGATCAAAGCACTGGCGCCTTGCCCAATATAGGGGTGATCAACAGCGGTGATCGGCTCGTCAGAGCACGCATCGCTACCACCATAAATCATGCGATCCGAATTAAGCCGCACCACGTAGCGCCCCGCGCGTGGCAAGCCAATACGATACTCACCGCGCACCACTGGGGTAAAGTTAAACACACAGATCAACTGCTCATCACCAGCCTGACGAATAAAACTTAACGTTGATTTTTCGCTGTCGTTGCAGTCAATCCACTCAAATCCTTGTGACTCGAAATCGTAACAGTGGAGTGCTTTTTCTCCGAAATAAAGTTGATTAAGTTGACGAACAAACTGCTGTAACGCCTGATGTTGCGGGTGCTCACACAGTGTCCAATCGAGAGGCATTGCGTCATTCCACTCCTCCCATTGGCCAAACTCGCCCCCCATGAACAACAATTTTTTGCCGGGGTTCATCATTTGGTACGCCAACAGCAGACGAACATTGGCCAGTTGTTGCCAGTGATCCCCGGGCATTTTACTCACCAATGAACGTTTGAGGTGCACCACTTCATCGTGCGACAGCGGCAGAATAAAGTTCTCGCTATAGGCGTATACTTGACTAAAGGTCAGTTGATGATGGTGATGGGAACGGTACAGCGCATCACGTGAGAAATAAGCGAGGGTGTCATTCATCCAACCCATATTCCATTTCATCGAAAAGCCGAGGCCACCCATCCACGTTGGTCGTGACACCATCGGCCATGAGGTTGATTCTTCAGCCATGAGAACCACACCAGGAAATTGTCCATGAACTTCGGTATTTAATGTTTTGATAAATTCGACCGCGGCGAGATTTTCATTGCCACCATGCTCATTAGCCAGCCAATCGCCGTCATTGCGGCCATAGTCGAGATACAGCATCGACGCCACCGCATCGACGCGTAAGCCATCAAGGTGAAACTCGCGCACCCAATACAGGGCATTGGCGATCAAAAAGTTACGCACCTCGTTACGTCCATAATTAAAAATATAGGTTCCCCACTCGCTGTGCTCGCCTAAGCGCGGGTCTTCATGCTCATACAGTGCCGTGCCATCAAAGCGAGCTAAGGCAAAACTATCTTTGGGGAAATGGGCGGGCACCCAATCCAGATAGACACCAATATGATGTTGATGGCAATAATCGACAAAATAGCGAAAATCATCGGGGTCACCAAAACGACGCGTGGGCGCATAATATCCCGAAGTCTGGTAGCCCCACGATTCATCGAGCGGGTGTTCACTCACCGGCATTAAATTAATATAGTTGTAGCCCATCCATAAGACGTACTCGACAAGGCGGTGCGCTATTTCACGATAATTGAGGAAGCGACAATTCTCGTCGCGTTGCCACGAGCCAAGGTGCACCTCGTAAATTAAGATTGGCGCATGTTGCCAATCAAAGTGTCGCCGTGCCGCTAACCAGTCATCATCCTGCCACTGATGAGCACTCTGGCAAATAATGGATGCGGTGCGTGGCCTCATCTCCATCGATTGCGCGTAAGGATCGGCCTTTAACACACAAAAGCCATCATGCATGGTGCGAATATCAAATTTATAACGCTCATTGACATGCACCCCGGGGATAAACAGTTCCCACACTCCCGATCGGCCACGTGAACGCATCGGATGGCACTGACCATTCCAACTATTAAAGTCACCCACCACTGCCACGCGTTCTGCCGAAGGCGCCCACACGGCAAATTGAACCCCTTCAATGCCATCAATCAGACGCACGTGTGCGCCAAGAATATCATACAGATTCCAATGACGACCCTCGGCAAACAAATAGAGATCGAGTTCACCAATCTGTGGCTCAAAAGTATAGGGGCAAACACTGCAATGCACCTCCCCCTGTTCATCACGCCACTCCACTTTATAATGATACGGTAATGCCTCTTTCTCCTGCGCACTGAGTTGAGCCGTAAACAGCGAACTCTTCGCGCTGCGGCGCAACCTCGGTCCATCAATCAGTCGCGCTGTTTTGGCGCACGGCAACCACACACGAACCTCCCACTGTTCGTCCAGTGGATGACAGCCCAACAACACAAAGGGGTCATAATGACGCCCCTGCTGTAAGCAACATAAGTCAAAGCCTTTATGGTTTTGGGTGTCACTATTCATTCACAATATCCTTAGATAAAATCCGCCCACTGTGTTGTAGCCAATGATGAATTGTCATCGCTAAGGTTTCGGGGACTTGGTCCCAATGAAAACGCCAACGCCAATTTTCAGCCACCGTACCAGGCGTATTGGTGCGATGTGAGCTATCCAGAGCTAGCCAATCTTGCATGGGGATAATGGCTAAACGAGCGGGTGAATACAATGCAGCGACAATCATAGGCCAAGGCATCTCGCCACTATTTGTTGGTAATTTCGCTAGAACCTGCTGCTGAACATGGGCGGGGAGTGAATCAAACCAGCCACAGGTGGTGTTGTTGTCATGGGTTCCAGTGTAAACGACGGTGCTCTCCTCTTGATTCGCTAAATCATGGGGGTTATCGGCAGTACCATCAAAGCCAAAATGGAGAACTGATAATCCGGGCAGTTGAAAATCATCGCGCAGTGCCGTAACTTCGGGTGTAATCAAGCCGAGATCTTCCGCTACAAATGGCATATGGGGGAAATCGATTTTCAATACTGTTAACAGCTCACGTCCAGGGGTCTCAACCCAACAGCCATCGATAGCAGTCGTCGCATCGGCGGGAACTTCCCACAATGCTTGCAAGCCGCGAAAATGATCAATTCGAACAAAATCAAACTGACGCAAGACATTGGCCATTCGTGAGCGCCACCAGTTAAAATCGTCCTGTTGCATCACGGACCAATTATAGTGAGGGTTGCCCCACAGTTGACCTGTTTCAGAAAAATAATCGGGCGGCACCCCCGCCACCACCGTTGGCTGTAATTGCTCATCTAACTTAAACAGTTGCGGCTGCGACCACACATCGGCACTATCGTATGAGACAGCGATGGGCACATCACCAAAGAGCTGAATACCCCGTTGGTGCGCGGATTCGCGTACCCGCTGCCACAGGGTAAATAGTGTGTATTGCTCTTTTTTTATGGCTCGTAACGCGTGCTGATGATTCAGCGTAAACTGCGCTAACGCTGTCATATCACGATAACGATAGCAATCGGGCCACTGCGACCATAAACGGTAACCATGATGTTGTTTCAACACCATAAAAAGAGCGTAGTCATTGAGCCAAAAGCCTTCGTTATGACAAAAAAGTGAAAAACCGTCTTCATCGCTGTTATGGCAAACCGCCCCGTTCGGTAGCAGGGCGGGATTCAGAGCATAGGCTGAATAGCACTGATAGGGAGAGCGATCTTGATTCGGCACTCCAAGTGGCAGCATTTGCCATACAGAGAGTCCCGCTGCGACCATCCAGTCGAGAAACTTTTCGACATGGTGGTCCAAAACCCCATGTGGTAGCGATGTAGGATGTAATAAGACTCCTGCTTTTCTCATCCGTCACTCTGCTTTCAGTTCATAGTGTACTGCGATCAACCCTTAATCTGGGTAGTGAAATAGTTTAATTACGCCGCATCGTTCCAGAATTTTCACTATCGCCACCACCGTGAGACAGTGGATTTTTCAATTTTTGCGGTGGAATTTTTTCGAGCATTTGATACAAACGGATCAAATGGCGGCGAAAGAGCTGATCAAAGTCACGCACGCTCTCGGCGGGATTATGATCACCAAACCACCAGAACCAATCAGAACCTTCACAGACAGCCAGTTGCCGTGTCGCCTCTTGCTCTTTTTTCGCCGACAACAACCCTGAGGCGAGCACTTGATCGTAACAGCTCTTGGCTTCCACTAACAGATCCCACGCCGCGTTCTTATCTTTATCACCAATCCAAGTAGAAAAGGAGCCATAGACCCAGCTGCCCGCCGTTAAAACCGCCAGCTCCTGAACACCACTGGGATCAAGGACGGGCAACAGATCACTATAAGTCACCATCTGTAGTTGGTTACTTTCTGTCAAGTTTTGATACAATGCACGCAGAAAATGGTAACCATTATCGGGGTAATATTCC
>MAXR01000394.1 GCA_001751155.1 Desulfuromonadales bacterium C00003068
GACAGACCATATCAACCTTCATGCCACAATCTTTTTATCATACGTTTTCAGATAGTTGGATATCTCGACAACCTAAAACGAGTCCTTGTCTACCGAATCCTGTCACCCGTAAGAGCCACCTAATGAGGAAGAAATGAGCAAGTATTTAATTTTTATTACATAATTAATATTGCCAAACACAGACACCCGCAACCCACTGCTCTCACCCCATAAATCAAGATATCTCACTCAGCCAATGGCTTCTTAACCTTGCCAGACTTTGATCTGGAATGCTGACCACGCTTGACAAGAAGCGCTGCTAACAACCCAGCGACAAATCCGCCCACCGCCGTCACAAACAGCAACACGATAGCGGGAATCTCTGCGGTCATCCAAAGGAATCGCGCTTGAACTGGAGCGGTATTCTGAATAACGACCAACAGCACCCCCAAACCGATCAGCAGCAGAACCGCTAATTTAACTCTCTGCATCTCCTCACCTCCCCCCTTCTCTGCAATTATTTGTAGAATCCTAACCACAGCATATCTAGCAGGTTTCCGTTTTGGAAACGCGGGGTTTTTCGTCGTGGCAAGGAAATCAAGGGCTTGCGCGGAGGCGTACATCGGTACGCCGTACAAGCTAGCATGTAGATTGACGCCGCCACAGCGGCGGACCATTGCACAGGATAGCGCAATGGGACAGCGAAAGCTGCCCAAGGGGTGCAGGCCATGTATGGCCTGAATCAAAAGAACCGTTTCCGGACGGAAACTAGATAGTGTTTGTTGCAAAACCCCGCCATTTCATTACCCAGTGAAACCCCGTACCGCCTAAAAAGAAACAACCACAACCTATAACGCCTCTTAGCTTCAACTATCTAAACACCTATATTTTCAGGTTTTTTACTTCACGCCTAAACTTGTTTCTCCTCCCACCGCTAACAGCCCATGGTGCAGACTAGCCCTCACCAAGGCCAACAGACAAAATACCATCCCTGCTTCTTTTGGCCGACCCTACCAGCTGCGCAGCGCCCCCATTCCTCTCAGCTTGTATGACAATTTGACAACCGCGGCAGCACGTCCGATAGGATTTTTCCCCTGCAGAAAATACCTATAGCAAAATCCCTGTTATCTTGAAAAGAGAGTAACTCCATCAAACTGTTTCCCGACGACAGGCGATCGATCATGAGCGAGCGGCAAGGGCGTAATACCGCCCCACCGTACCGACACCGGCGCCTTTCTAATGGCCGAAGTACTCGGCGCGCAAAGCTGCATTCTGGTCAAAAACGGCAACGACCACCAGCGAGGCAATATGATCAAGGCTCTAAACGGCGAAGCAATCGACACCGTCATACGGGCCTGATACTTCCCTAGGAACGGGCGTGAGAGGTTACTAGGGAAGCTCAGAGAAAGCACTCATAGCTTTCAGAATTGGCCCTTCCATGGGACTCTTCCTGATGACCATCTCTGAACCTTCTTTAATCGCTTGAAAAGATCTAATCGTGTCCCGTCAGACGATAATAGGCGTGGGGACGTAACTGCTTAACAATTCTGTTGGTAAGCGGCGCAAACCATATCCTCGTCGGTACTTGCACGACCGACAGGCCTAATTCTTCCTTGTGCCGGCACAAACCTGTTGCTTCGCGGGCATGAAGCCCATGAACCACTTGACGAATTGGCTTGGAGCGGCGGCAAATCTGCATCCACTCGAAAAAAAGACCTAGGCTGATGTTGGTTCTCAAATATTGCGTATCTAGAAACACCTCATCAACATAGGCGGTTGTCCCGACAGCGTAACTGGTCAGGTAACCACCCAATTTCCCGTCCACTAGCCCACCGATTACCAGGCCGTGACCGGCATCATAATATTTCTCAATATCTTTCTGATATTCGGACCGTTTGGACAAGGAACCATAACCGTTGCGGGCATGGGCAGAGCATAAAACATCATACCCTTGATTGAGGAGCAGGTCAGATTTGTTCAGTTCGACAATGCGAACCTGCTTTCTCAGATTGCGGAGTTTGTTGCGACAACGGGGGCTTCTGGTTTGCAACGTGTAGTTATCGATATCGGTCAATAAGTGAAGGGGGATACTGCCATTGGCTTTTTCGGCATCCATATCATTTAACGATGTACGAAACCCCCAGCAAAATGTAGAGGGACGGGTTGCTTCCTGAGCACTCATCTTAGCCATAGAATGCGTGGCAGAATAAAAACCTGGATACGTTTCCAACCAGTAGCGCCCTTTATTGCAGATAACCTTTCTTCCCCTTTCAGCCAGCCAGGTCGCATGTTCCTGTTCTGTCAAAGAGATCAGAAAAGATTCCGCTACATCCCGGCATTTGTAGCTAAATTTATTCATTTTACCGGTATCCTGGATGATTTTTCTTTAGAGACTGGATAGACAATTCCCGAGTCATCGAGAACTAGTTCCCCGCTAACGAACAGCGCAATAGCCTGGATATATTCTCTTACCGACCAGCGGGTTGAACAACCGC
>MAXR01000395.1:0-150 GCA_001751155.1 Desulfuromonadales bacterium C00003068
TCTGGATAACATTGGCAATCATCGCATCGCCCGGCCCCCCCAATAGGTCAGGTGTTAGAAATGCGCCTACAGACATGATGAAAACCAGAAGGGCTCCGGCCATAACGCCGGGCATGGACAGTGGGAGTAAAACCCTGAAGAACGTCTGGA
>MAXR01000395.1:182-3176 GCA_001751155.1 Desulfuromonadales bacterium C00003068
GGCATGATCATGAACGGCAGGTAAACATGGGTCAACCCGACCATGACGGTGGGCCATGTATATAAAAGCCTAAGCGGCGCATCAATAATTCCTACGGCTTCCATTATGTAGTTAAGGAACCCGTTGCTACCTAAAAGAATTTTCCAGGAATAGGTGCGTACAACGATGGTGGTCCAAAAAGGGATAACGAGCGCAAGGAACATTAAGTTACGCTTCATCCCATTCAAACGGGACAAGAAATGCGCCACTGGATAGCCAATAACTAAGCACAGCGCCGTAACGATAATACCGTTACCAATACTTTTCAGCAGAACCTTTCCGTATAGCGTGTCAGAAAATATGCGTTTGTAGTTATCAAAGGTAAAATCGTTTTCAATCAGTCCCTCGGTGAACCTGTCGAAACTACCGAGCAGTACCATCAAGCAAGGTACGATGAAAAAGAGCACGAGCCAGATCGTCCCCGGCCCCAAATGAACCAGCAATTTTTTCTGATGTCGCCGTTCGATGATTTTTGAACTATCGGTCGTGATTTGCACATCCATATTTGCCATAACCCTCACTCACCCCCGATTATAAAGGCGCGGCTGGAAGACCAGCCCACCCGTGTCTTGTCACCAACACTTGAAACAGTAGCATTGGCGGCATGTTGTACGTTGACTTCAAGCCTCCATCCGTTCCCAACTTCTATGTAATATCGAGTATTTCCACCCTTGTAGGTGACATCTGCGATTGTACCTTCGAAGCTATTATCTTCGGCAACGTCCGGGCCAACCATAATTTTTTCCGGCCGCAATGACAGCAGGGCGGTTTCGCCAACATCTTTATGTTCAGCGTTAGACACCAGCAGGGTGTGACCTGAACTGGTTTCGATCTGAACCTCACTGCCTTTTTTGCTTTTCACTACGCCTTCGATCAAATTGGTTTGACCGATAAAGCTGGCGACAAATTTTGTTTTTGGCCGCTCGTAGATTGCATTTGGTGTGTCCAATTGTTCGATCACGCCATCTTTAATGACAGCAATTCTGTCAGACATTGTAATGGCTTCACCCTGATCATGCGTCACATAGATAAATGTCGCCCCGACCTCGCGTTGGATACGCTTCAGCTCGATCTGCATTTGCTCGCGCAATTTGAGGTCCAGTGCGCTGAGTGGTTCATCCAACAGCAAAACAGCAGGCCGGTTAATAAGAGCCCGCGCGATCGCGACTCTCTGCTTCTGACCGCCCGAGGTCTCGGAAATCTTGCGCTCTCCAAAACCTTCAAGCTGTACCAAGGCCAGCATTTCATCAACGCGCTTCTGAATTTCGGCCTTGTCAAATTTTTTCACATCAAGTCCGAAAGATATGTTCTTCGCGACCGTTAGATGCGGGAATAAGGCCAGATGCTGAAACACAAGGTTTGTGGGGCGCTTGTTCGGCGTAACCGTTGCCATATTTTTTCCGGTAATTCGCAACTCACCTTCAGTGGGCTGTTCAAATCCCGATAGAATGCGCAACAAAGTTGTTTTTCCGCAGCCGCTGGGTCCAAGAAGTGAAATAAACTCCCCTTTCTTGATATCGATCGATACATCATCAAGCGCCACAAAGCTGCCAAACCGTTTAACTATATTTTTTATTTCAACGTCAAATTCTGACATTTTTTCCCCAATCCAGACAATCAAAAACAGAAGTAAGCCAGTGCCGTGAGTCTTCTTCAATCACGGCACTGGCCTCTTTCGCTACGACGTTTTCAGACGGTTAACGATGACGTTCCATTCATCAACATGTTCCGCTTGGTAAGCAGCATCTGTGAAAATGGCGGCGTCAAAGATTTCCGGCGTTGCACCCAGCATGATTTGCTCTTCTTCGCTCAGAACGGTGTTCTGATTGGACGGCGCATAGTTGATGCCTTTGATGACAAAGTTCCGCTGGACCTCAGGGTCCAATGAAAAGTCGATAAAGGCCTCGGCAGCGGAAATGTTGACGCTGCTCTTGGGAATGGTCAACGTATCAGCCCACGAAACAGCACCTTCTTTAGGAACCACATATTCGATGGGGAACCCGTCTTCGCGCAGTTTGTTGACACGACCACGCCAGAAATCACCGATCCAGACTTCACCAGTCGCAAACAACTGCGTCATCTCCGAGCCGCTGGACCAGAACTTCAACAGGTTCGGTTTTAACTCGTTGATCTTAGCTTCAACCGCAACGAGGTCGGTGACGTTGTTAATGTCCTGCCCAGTCATAATTGCGCCAGTGTTGATCAATGCGGTGCCCGATCCATTGATGGCAACGCGACCCTTGTAGCGGGGATCGAAAAGCGCTTCCCAGGAATCTGGTGCGTCGGTGACAAAATCACTGTTGTATGCAAGTGCCCTGTCGCCCCAGACCAGCACCGAACTGTAATTCTTCCCATCACCCACTTCGTAATTCGGGTTGCGGAAAGCGTTGTGTTGCCCGTCAAAGTGCTCATACTCGGACGTGTTGAGCGCCTGGACGGCCCCACCTTTAATGGCTGTCAGCATTCTGCTGCTACTCAGAGAAGATACATCTACCCGGTCGTTGCCTGCAAGCAGCTTGGCCAGTTGCTCGGACGAACTACCGAAGCTGCTGAGTTTGACCTTGACCTTGTAGCGTTCCTCGAACGGCTTGACGATGTATTCTTTCACCGCCTCGGCATATGCACCGCCAAAAGTTTCGACAATTAGCTCACCTTCGATAGCAGCAGCGGCGCGAAGAATTGAAGGTGCTGCGAGCGTCGAAACTGCTGCACCTCCGGAAATTTGAATTAGTCGACGACGGGTTAGTTGCCCGTTTAATGGTTTTTTTTGATCGTTTGACATAAGTTCCTCCAGTTGATAGATCTCATATTATAAGATAGTTTCTCATTATGTGCATACGCATTGATTCGGCGCAACCAATTATTCGAGGTCGAAACCCCAAAACGGCCAGTTTCACATTTGGGGAATGGAACGATTGAAGGCGCGCAGTAAATATATATGATGAACGTCTGTTA
>MAXR01000396.1:0-2715 GCA_001751155.1 Desulfuromonadales bacterium C00003068
CCGGCGGTCCCACTAGACAAAGAATCGGACCCTTGATCTTTTTAACCAGAGCCTGAACTGCAAGATATTCTAGAATCCTCTCCTTGACCTTCTCGAGACCATGGTGATCGGCTTCTAGAATCTGTTCAGCATGATCGAGATCGCGCCGATCTCGAGATCCTTTTTTCCATGGCAACTCAACCAACCAGTCAATATAGTTACGAATAACCGTGGCCTCGGCCGAGGTTGGCGACATCATTTTCAGTTTGCGCAATTCACTGAGGGCCTTATCCAAACCCTCTTTGGTCATACGTCGGCCGCGAATAGCGTCTTCTAGATCTTGAATTTCGTTATGGAACTCATCGTGTTCACCGAGTTCCTTTTGGATGGNNGCGATATCCTCAAGCCGCCTGCCGGGATCAGACTCTGCGAGCAACTCCTGTTTTTCCTCGATGCGCACACCGAGATGAGCAATTACCGTATCACTGAGCCGGCCTGGATCGGTTAGTGCTGAAACAGATGCTGCAACCTCAGCAGGAACTTTCTTCCCGAGATTGACATAGACCTCGAACAGATCGTTAACGCTGCGTATCAGAGCCTCTAACTCAGGCGTATTTTCTACAGCCTGATCGTCAATGGCATCAACTTCTGCTAGGTAGCAGTCGTCTTCATAGAGAAGATTAGCAATGGAAGCTCGCTGCTTGCCTTCCATCAACACCTTAACAGTACCATCAGGCAGCTTAAGTAGTTGTACTATCTGCGCAATGGTACCATAAGAGTATAAATCATCTGCTTTTGGTTCGTCGATTTGGGGGTCAGTCTGAGTGGCTAGAAAGATTCTTTTCTCACCATCCATGGCCATTTCCAAGGCCTGAATCGACTTAGCCCTGGCCACAAATAAGGGCGTAACCGTGTAGGGGAATATGACAATATCGCGCAAAGGCAGAAGCGGTAACACGCTTCTGCCTTTGCCTTGTTCCAATGTATTCATAATATGATCTGTAATCACTGGTAGTTATAGAACCCTTTATCAGGCTGACTCAGCGCAGTCGTAAAGTATAATCGGCTTCGCCTTGCGCAGCACAACATCTTCATTTATAACGACTTCCTTGACCCGATCCTGGGAAGGAATGTCGTACATGACATCCAACATGGAATTTTCAAGTATAGAGCGAAGCCCTCGAGCCCCGGTCTTACGCTTAAGGGCTTGAGAAGCGACAGCAACCAAAGCACCATCTGTAAACTTAAGCTTAACCTTTTCCATTTCAAAAAGCTTCTGGTACTGCTTTACCAGTGCATTTTTTGGTTCATTAAGTATCTGCACCCGCGCTTCTTCATCAAGTTCCTCTAGGGTCGCAATAACAGGCAGTCGTCCGATAAATTCGGGAATCAAACCAAACTTGATTAGATCCATCGGCTCGACCTGAGCCAACATCTCACCGAGGTCGACTTCCTTGGTCTGCTTTACCTCGGCCCCAAATCCAATCCCTTTGGCACCGGAACGCCTGGAAATAATCGTTTCCAGCCCAGTAAATGCTCCCCCACAGATAAACAGAATATTACTGGTGTCGACTTTCAGGAATTCCTGCTGTGGATGCTTGCGGCCACCTTTTGGAGGCACGCTAGCCTGAGTCCCTTCAATGATTTTGAGAAGCGCTTGTTGAACACCTTCGCCAGAAACATCTCGAGTAATAGACGGCGATTCGGATTTGCGGGCCACCTTATCGATCTCGTCAATATAGATAATGCCCCGCTGGGCTTTTTCAAGATCGTAATCGGCTGACTGCAGCAGGCCAAGAATGATGTTCTCGACATCCTCACCGACATAACCGGCCTCAGTCAGGTTGGTTGCGTCGGCAATAGCGAAAGGTACATTAAGCAACTTTGCCAGGGTTTGCGCCAACAAGGTCTTGCCACTACCGGTCGGGCCGAGAAGCAGAATATTGCTCTTTTGCACCTCAACATCACCGTGAGGCACAGCCCCGTATTCGATGCGTTTATAGTGATTGTAAACAGCAACGGAAAGAACCTTTTTGGCCATTTCCTGCCCGATTACATATTCATCTAGGATGTCTTTGATTTCAGCAGGCCGCGGCAAGCTGCCGACTTCGCTGGTCGAAGCATCCTCAAGCTTGGCCTCTTCTGCAATGATGTCCTTACATAATTCTATGCATTCATCGCAAATGTAAACTGCCGGCCCGGCAATGAGCTTTTTGACATCATCCTGTCCTTTCCCGCAAAAGGAGCAGGTAAGATACCCGGATTTTTCGTCGTTATTACTCACGAAGCGCCTCCAAACTTAATATCAGGACTTTCTTTCTATCGTTCCATCAACGATACCATATTTTTTTGCGGCTTCGCTACCCATGAAAAAATCACGTTCAGTATCGGCGGCAATGGTCTCGAGGCTTTGCCCAGTATGGTGGGCCAGGATTTGATTAAGAATGTCCCTTAGGCGCAGAATTTCCTGCGCATGAATACTGATATCGCTCGCCTGCCCCTGAAATCCGCCTAGAGGCTGATGAATCATAATGCGGGCATTTGGCAAGGCAAAACGTTTTTCAGGATGCCCAGCTGCGAGCAACACTGCTCCCATGCTGGCCGCTTGACCAACACAAATGGTAGATACGGGCGCCTTCAGGTACTGCATGGTATCGTAAATAGCCATGCCAGCCGTCACTACCCCACCCGGCGAATTAATGTATAAATGAATATCTTTCTCAGGATCTTCAGATT
>MAXR01000396.1:2722-3411 GCA_001751155.1 Desulfuromonadales bacterium C00003068
AAGTGATCATCTATGGCCCCACCAAGAAAGATGATGCGATCCTTCAGCAGTCTCGAGTAGATGTCGTATGCACGCTCACCACGACCGGTCTGCTCTACCACCATAGGTATGAGACTCATGGGTTTACTCCTTGCTGTTGCCCTGGTCGGCATCGGCCGCAATTGCCTCATCAACCATTTCAATATTGGCCTTACCGGTCAGAAAGTGGACGACCTTTTCTTCAGCGAGTTGCGCAACCAAACCACGCCTCTTCGAGTCATCAGCATAGAAATTCATTACCATTTCTTTACTGGCATTATGTTTTTCTGCAATTTCTTCGAGTTTTTCCTCTATTTCTGACTCTTCTACCAGTATTGATTCCTGTAGCGCAATGGCCTCAAGCACTATGCTGCCCTTAACCTGCTTAACAGCCATTTCACGGTAGATTTCCCTAAAGGAATCGGGGGTCATCCCCATGGCCTCAAGGCTCATCCCCTGAGACTGCATACGGTTACTAAGATTCTCAAGCATGTGATCAAGCTGACTATTAACCATGCCATCGGGCACATCAAAAGGGTTACGCTCGACTAACACATCAATAAGCTGATCACGGAATTCCTGTTCAATACGGGAGCGCTCCTGAGATTCATGAGCTTCCTTCACCCTCTTACGCAGATCGTCAAGGGACGCCATTCCGACCTGGGCAGCAA
>MAXR01000397.1:0-3598 GCA_001751155.1 Desulfuromonadales bacterium C00003068
AGATGACATCCCCCATTTTGACCGCCATTACAAATTTGATGAAGATCACCCAACCGGACCTGAACGAATTCAGCAGGTGGGTTGATGTTTTCGGGAACCACGGATCAAGGTTGCCGATTTAGTAAAGGCTGGGCATTAAACCAAAGATTGCTATTTTTATGACCTATGGGGGTGCATGAAACAGCAATTGCGCTGGGGCGCCTAAATATTCTCGGAGCGTGCGCTAGCCGGTGATTGGCTTGTTTGTCGGCATCCCAAGTATTCTTCAAGCTTGGAAGCTAGTTGCTCTTTGATTTCTTTGGAAGTTAGTTTAGGTTCCGTCTTTTGATCGGCAGTAGCAGTAAACAGGCCGATAGATTTACCTATCAACTCCAACGCGCGCGCACGGGCACTAGCGGTCATTGCAAAGCGGGATTCATGCATTAACCCGTCCAATACAAAGTCTTCACGCTTGGTGGCCTGCAAGCGCCGATCCTCGTCCTTCTCCCGCGATAGCTCTTCTAATCGTAGGGCGACCTTAGGGTTCGCTGCTAAACGAGATGCCTCGACATAGATTACCTGCGGTTTCATATGTTCAGCACTGTAAGCGTACCTGTAGGCATCGGCCAAAGAGTTGCCTTCAACGACGCCATGAGCGAAGGTATCTTGTTTTTCTGTCAATAAGGTTTGCATCGGTTTCTCACCATCATACGGTATTAACTTTGCCAACTGACCTTACCATGGCGATCCCTCTACATAAAGGTCGCCTATTGTGTCCGCTAAGGGCGGAAAGCAGAAGTTCGTTGCAGATGCGAAATAGTACATACGGCTTCTTTAATGCGGCCGTTCGTTAAACGTACTAAAATTGCCAAATTCTAATCTGGTAACTAGCCAGAAAGGCGAGAAGCAGGAATTGGATGCGGTTGTCACAATCCGCAGCAAACTTCACCCACGCATCTTCACCGTCTCTTAAGTGCTCAATTCCAGTCCCTGCCATCGTCGCCAAGCTGCATTGCCGGCTTTGATATCACAATTTACGTGCAGCAAGTCTTTGGGGCTATCCACCGGATACCATGTCCCCTCGTGACGGACTGCGCTTAGTTTTCTGTTTGAAATCAGTCTAGGAATTACTGCCTCTTCCAACATATCCGAAACTGAATTTATTTGTTCCTGGATCCCGGCCGACATAGCCATCGTCCCACCGTTAATCCAGCGTGACGCTTCACATGGTTTTTCACTAAATCCTGTTACGGCATCATCGACCCCAATCTCAAGTACACCCCACGGAAGATTTGGTTGTACAGCCAACATAGCCAAATCAAAACCAGACTCGCACGCCGACACGAGCGAGCCAAGAGGTGCATCACTTAAAACGTCAGTATAAGACAGCAGGGATGTCTCACCTATTTCTTCTTCCGAAAGCGCAAGTAACCGACCGGCCGTACCCGCTTTTTCTCCACTGAACCGAATTTCAAACGGAACGGATTGAGTGACCCCGTCACATGCTTGCACACGCAAGTGACCCAAGGCAAGACGGCCCACAGCCTGCAAGCCAAGCCCAGAACATAGTGCCGTATGGTTTGCCCCACTCAACACAATAATTTGCCTGGCACCACCTAAGACAAGGCCCGCCGCAACATGCAGTACAATCGGTATATTTGCGATGCGTGCGAGCGCCTTTGGCATGCCACCATGGCCTGAATAGCGAAGACTTTGCCCACCCGCCAATATAATTCCGCTTTGCACCGCTCTGCTCATGGTATCACCCATGCCAATACTCCCAAAATGTAGGTGAAAATTATTGCGATCAGGCGCGCTGGGGCGAACCATATACTTCTAGGTAAGTTTTGGGCTGCATGCTTACAAAAATACGACCAAAGCACCATTTGTGCCGCGGGGTGAAAACTCTTAATCTCGGCATCAGCTCTACAGAGTCGAATAACGTGCCGAGCCATGCTGGCGCGGCCCCGAAGTGTAGGTTCTTGATCATCTATCCACTCCTTATATTTGGAGGCAGGCGTTTGGTGGCGCCGCATAGCAGTAATGTTGATCTTTGCCACAGCTCCCCGCAGTGCAATCTTGGCCGCGCTATAATGGTCCCAACCTTGCGGGGCTGAACTGGGTATAAGCCCATCAAGCCGGTCGCTACGCAAAAGCCCATAAAGGCGGCTAGCGTCGCTTACTCTTAGCAACCCGCGTCGCCAACGCTGTTGTGGCCTTCCCTTGATCGACCGCGTCCCCCTGGACTTCTTCAATTCACCGTCATCACTCACCATCTCGATATGCCCGCAACAGGCAGAGAGCGTACGGTCGACCTGCATACGGCAAACCGCACTATCAATGAATTCGGGCGACCAACTGTCATCAGCCGGAGCGAACATGAAATACGGTCCTTTACGGCTGTCCAGTGCACGCCGATAGCTATCTTGAATATCGACCGATGTTTCAAAGCGTTGCAGGCTTATACGTGGGTCTTGTTCTGCATATTTGGCTGCAATCTGTGGTGTTTCATCGGTGCTGGCATTATCACATACGACAATATCAAGAGCTGGATAGCTTTGCGCCTGCAAGCTATTCAACGCCTTGGAAATACTAGCGGCGCCATTGCGAACCGGCATGCCAATCGAAACTATGGGAAGTGGCGGTTCGGTGGCGCGTATTTCGGTTAACGCGCTGCGTTCCACCTCAAGGTCGATACGTCCGCTGGCCACCATCGCCGCTTTGGCGGCGTCATAGGAAACTTTATCGTGATTGCCAGCAGCGTTGTGCTTGGATTTCGGCGCAATCCCGATGTTTGACAAGCCTAACCAACTTGATATCCGTTCCATTGTTTCAAAGGGCGTATATCGCTGCGCATCGAGCGTTACAGTCTGCAATCGATCACCAAACACTTTGCGCCAGGCGGCCAATGGTTCGGCAATTAGAGAGTAGCGAAGATAGTCCCATGTCGGCGCCCATCCTGTGGCACAGCGCTCCGGTCCCGCAGCTAATGCGGCCTCAAACGACAGGGTTTCCCAGCCAGTTCGACAAAATAGACGGTAGTGAGACATCGCACGTTCTACAGGATCGCGAAGCGTGACAAGTATACGGGTTTCCGGTCCCAACCGCTCTGAAAGCCGTTCGGCCATCATATGACCTTCGGCAAAATAATTTGGTGTTGCTTCTATACGCCAATTTGCTGTCGCACCCGGCGCATACAAGGCTGCGTAATCTTGCGGCCGTGTCATCAACCCACCCCAAACCTTCTTTTTGCGACCTGCAAGGTAGGCAGCAAGTGGCTTGGTAAAAGCAGTCGACTCTGGTCCACCCAAGGGCCAGCGATCTGCGAGGTGGAAATGGGGTTCTTTTACCGGTGGTGCAAAAACATCATCAGATTGTGCCAAAGAGGCCCACAGAAATGTCGTGCCCGATCTGGGTGCACCGACGATCATTAAATTTGGTGCCGACACGATCAATACATTCCACTTACTCATTAAACAGGTTATAGACTCCCACAATCGTGTAAGGAGTACAAGTTATTCGAATATTAGTAACAGGTAGTTGGGGCTATATTGGGGCACACGTCGTAGATGCGTTAAATCGCGAAAACATTAAAATCGACAATTGTGATATCGGCTGG
>MAXR01000397.1:3622-7324 GCA_001751155.1 Desulfuromonadales bacterium C00003068
CCACTATAGATCTTGTAGGTGTGGATGCCGTTATCCATCTGGCCGGCCTATCAAATGATCCCCTCGGCGAACTCGATAAAAGCCAAACCGATGCGCTAAATTATCAGGCAACAATGGCGCTTGCACAACGCGCTAAAGAGGCCAGTGTACCGCGCTTTGTCTTTGCCTCCACGTGCAGTGTTTACGGTGCATCCGGCGCCACCCAGCTCAACGAATTCAGTCCAACCGCACCAATAACCCCTTATGGCGAAGCAAAACGAAAGGCGGAACTGGGATTGTTATCTTTGCGAAGCCCTGTCTTTGATATTGCAATATTGCGTGGCGCAACGGCCTATGGTTTTTCTCAATGTCCACGAAGTGATTTATTGCTTAATGAATTTTGCGCCATGGCAGCGCTCGGTCGCCCNNCCCTTCATGCCCGCCGATTTATTTGCACGGGGTCTGGTAGCCGCTGCCCTTGCACCGCCAAATTTGGACGATGGTCTGCCAATTTGGAACATTGCACCACCGTCCCAACAGATGACTGTGGCCCAAGCTGTCCTCCGCGCCGCAAATGCCTGCGGGGCACCTCCACCACTGTTTGGTAAGCACTTACCTGCTGACCAACGTTCATACAATGTTGATGGAAGAAGGTTCGCACGCGCCTATCCCAATGTTCCCTACCTTGATGATTTCGACAGTCAAATCTCGCAGACCGTAGCTGCATTTTCGAAATTGCCCACTCTTGCTAAAGATATCATAGAGCGCCGCTTTATACGCTTACAAATGCTAAGAGAAATAACTACCCAGAGCGCCATGGCCGAATTGTCTTATGCAATGTAGTTGTCTTTCCTGCCGTAGTTGCGCGGGTTCCACCAGTCAGATCCTTGATCTTGGGACGAGCCCCGTTGCCAACAGATTATTAGATGCACCGCATGACAGCGCACCATTGTTTCCGCTTGGTCTCGTGCAATGTCAGGTATGCGGACTCGTTCAAAATAGCACGAACCTACCCGGGTCACTGCTTTTTGACGACAAATACCCATATTTTGCCTCGGTTTCTTCTGCAGTGCGCCAACATGCATCTTCCCTCGCCAATGCGTTGGCCCAACGACTAGCAAGTAACACGAGAACGTTGGAAATTGGTTCAAATGATGGAGCAGTCCAAGTAGCTTTAGCCCAACATGGGATCAAATGTCTTGGGGTTGATCCTGCTAGCGGCCCCGCGCAGGTTGCGCGGTCGGCCGGAATGCAAACCTGTATTGGAACATTTGATTCTAAGATGGTCGACAAAATCTTGACCGATAATCCAACCTTTGACGCGGTACATATGTCAAATGTTCTTGCGCATGTCGGTAAACCAAATTTGTTATTAATAGAAGCTGCCCGGTGTCTTTCAGATGACGGAATACTTATGGTCGAGGTCCAATCTTGGCTCGCGTTGGCGCGATGCGGCGGTTTCGATATGGTCTATCATGAACATCACAGCCATTTCTCTCTAAGTTCGATTGCTCATCTTTTTAACGCGTGCGGTTTTGCTATTACGGAGGTTGAGACTCATAACATGCAAGGTGGCAGCCTGCGAATATGGGCGCGGAAAGGTACAGCGCACGCGGAAGATATCCTTGCTGCAATCGCGGCAGAGGCCGCTCAATTGGCTCGGGCACCAGATCAACTGAATGCGGCTCTTATTCGGTTCAGGCGAGATTCAGAACGCTTTTTAGCTGAACTTGGTTCCACACCGCTTTACGGGTATGGAGCCGCAGCCAAAACAGTCACATTGCTTGCTGCATCTGGGCAACACTGGCCATTGTTGGCTATCGCGGATGCAGCTGCCTCAAAATTTGGTCGTTATCTACCGCTGAACGGCATCCCGATTATTGCTCCTACCGACCTTCCCCCCGAAGGCGGTGAAATGTTGCTTTTTGCATGGAACTTGGCTGGCGAGATTGCGCCAAACTACCCAAATTGGCGCATTCACGTCCCTGTTCCTCATTTACGCGTGCTGCAATGAAAACCCCCTGCCCATGCTGCGCGGGCATCCAAACGGTATATGCGTTTTCCACCCCGCCTATGCCGGTTGCGGCAGCGCTGTTGGTGTACAACGCAGAAGAATCCTGCAATCTGCCCAAAAAATCACTTGATTTATGGCATTGCGCTACTTGCGGTTTCTTGTGGAATATCAGTTTTGAGGCAGAACATGTGCGCTACGATGGCGACTACGAGGGTACGCAGATACATTCTCCCCATTTTGCACGATACTTGAGCGAACTGGCTAATCGGTGGGCGGCGAAATTTCCACCAGAGACCCGCCGAGTGCTCGAAGTCGGCTGCGGCCAGGGAGAGTTTCTAGCTGCGCTAGCCCTCAAAACCGATACCGAATTAGTTGGTTACGATCCCGCTATTCGCGATGAAAATCTTTATGAAAATGTCGAAATGCATGCCGCTCTTTTGCCCGGGGCGGACACAAGTTCACACTGCGCCGATGTTGTTATTAACCGAATGACACTTGAGCATATCGAGAACCCAGCTGCATTCTTGGAACTGAACCTTAGCTGGCTCACCCTCCACGGGCTTATGGCTGTGCAGGTACCAAATGCGGCCCACACTATTGCCCAAGCGGCACTTTGTGAGCTGCAATACGAGCACGTGAATTACTTCACACCAGCAGCGCTCGTTGCTCTCTTTGAACGGCTTGAACTAAATTCGATCGCCATCAAAATAGACTATGGCGAACAGCATCTCAGCGTTCTTGCTCATCGAAAAACGTCAAATACCGAACAGCCGATTGACCTTCAGGTATTCGATATAGATGCGCTTCAACGCGAACAGCAATCATTTGGATCTCGTTGGCATAGCCGGCTGACCACTGCGATCCGTGCGGATCAGAAGGTTTGGCTTTGGGGCGCCGGTTCTAGAGCAACGGCATTTTGCGCAAACCTGCCCGACCCAAATCTGATCAGCGGCGCAATTGATCTTAACCCGGTGCGTCAGGGAAGTTTCGTACCCGGCGTCAATATCCAAACTTACCTCCCCAACTATTTGGCTGGTCAATCAAACCTGTGCATTATAATCATGAATAGTGTGTATCGTAAGGAAATTGCAGAAAAACTAGCTAGTTTGGGTAGTAATGCCGTTTTTTACTGCCTCTGACACAATCGTCTAACTCTTTAAAAACATGCTAGTTAAGTCGCATGCCTAGCGCGCGAATAGACAGCTAGATCAGCCGCTAGCTCCGAAAATTCTAGTTTGGAGTTGTACCCAGGTCCAGGTTTTTCCTTTGGTCTTAAGAAAGTAGAAACGCTCAAAGCACGTGTTGCCAACGCGACTCTCGGTTTATACATGTTCCAATTAGCCTTGAGCAAATCAACGGTTGCAGAGCTCTTTTAGCGGCCATCGTACGCAATCGGCGCTTCGGAAATGGAAAAAGTCAGCTACCTGTTACTTCATAGCATCATTATTCTCAAATAGGATGGTCACCTTTGGGCCGGTTGCACCAATTGTCGATAGCGACCAAGATTGTCGCTTTGTCCGCTGAGCCGCCGTTGGTTGATATTCCTACACGGCAATCGAAGCGAATAGCCGCTTTCGGGAAGCTGTAATGCAGCAACGTCCGACACTATGGTGGTGCAGTTATGACACTAATGATCGAGATGTCCCGGAACGACGAATTGCAGGCCGCAAGTGCTGCTTTGATGCCAAATTTCATGAATGCCGCGCGGA
>MAXR01000398.1 GCA_001751155.1 Desulfuromonadales bacterium C00003068
CGGCCACTCCTATCGAGGTCGTTACCATGTATTGCATGGAGTTCTTTCGCCCCTTGATGGTGTTGGTCCAGACGATCTGAAGTTCGATGCATTGATTGAACGGGTTCAGCAGGGTACCTTCGCAGAAATCATTGTCGCTACCAATTTTTCAATCGAAGGCGAAGCGACTGCGTTATACTTGAGCCGCATTTTACAACCTCTCAGTGTGAAAGTGACCCGCTTGGCTCATGGAATTCCCATGGGTAGTGATCTTGAGTATGTCGATGAGGCTACGGTAGGGCGTGCGATTGAGGCGCGCCGAGATATTTAACTGTTTGTACCACCTGAAATTATAGGTTTTTTTTGTATTGCTGATCATCGTTGATCGGTAGAAGTTTATGACAACATTTAAAGGAGGAACACATGTCGCGTAAGATGGTAAACATCGATGGCAATACTGCTGCTGCTCATGTCGCTCATGCTACCAATGAGGTTATTGCGATCTATCCCATCACCCCGTCTTCAGATATGGGTGAAATTTCCGACGCTAAGAGTGCTGCGGGACAAAAAAATATTTGGGGTACGATCCCTCGAGTTGTAGAGATGCAATCTGAAGGTGGAGCTGCTGGTGCTGTTCACGGTGCATTGCAAACTGGTGCGTTGACAACAACTTTTACCGCATCACAGGGTTTGTTGTTGATGATCCCCAACATGTACAAGATTGCTGGCGAGTTGACCTCAACGGTCTTTCACGTCTCAGCTCGTGCGATCTCTGCTCAAGCCCTTTCAATCTTTGGTGATCACTCCGACGTTATGTCCTGTCGTGCTTGTGGTTGGGGTATGTTGTGTTCTAATACCGTTCAAGAGGTAATGGACTTTGCTCTGCTCGCGCAGTCAACGACATTGCGTAGTCGCATCCCTTTCCTCCATTACTTTGACGGATTCCGTACTTCTCACGAAATTCAAAAAGTTGAGCAGTTGAGCATGGACGATATTCGCACCATGATCGATGATGACTTGGTTCGTGAGCACAAGGCTCGTTCATTGTCGCCAGATCATCCAGTATTGCGTGGTACCGCTCAAAATCCTGATGTTTACTTCCTTGGCCGTGAAACCGTTACTAAGTTTTATGAGTCAATTCCTGATGTTCTTCAAGGCGAGATGGATAAATTGTCGGGGCTTGTTGGCCGTCAATACAATCTGGTTGATTACGTCGGTGCTCCTGACGCAGAGCATGTTGTTGTGGTGATGGGTTCTGGTGCTGCAACCATGGAAGAGTTGGTTGAGTATCAAGTTTCTCAAGGTAAGAAGGTTGGCCTACTGAAGGTTCGTCTGTTCCTACCTTTCCCAATTAAGGCATTTGCTGCGGCACTACCTGCCTCGGTGAAAAGTATTGCTGTTCTTGATCGCACCAAAGAGCCTGGTTCATTGGGCGAGCCACTCTATCAGGTGGTACGTACGGCTCTTGGCGAAGCGATGGAGACCGGTCTGTATCAAGGTCAAGGCTATCCGAAGGTTGTTGGTGGTCGTTTTGGTCTTGGTTCTTACGAGTTTACCCCAGCGATGGCTCAGTCAGTATTTGATAACTTAGCTGCTGACCAACCAAAAAATCACTTTGTTGTTGGTATCAATGATGATGTGATGGACAAAGGGTTGGCATACGATGCAAGCTTTAGCGTGCCGACTGATCGTTATGCGGCAATGTTCTATGGTCTCGGTTCTGACGGTACTGTTGGTGCGAACAAGAACTCGATCAAAATCATCGGTGAGACCACCGATAATAAAGTTCAAGCCTACTTTGTTTACGATTCAAAAAAAGCGGGCAGCATGACCACCAGTCATCTCCGTTTTGGTAAGCAAGAGATCAAGTCACCATATTTGATCAAGAGTGCTGACTTCTTGGCTTGCCATAATTTCTCATTCCTTGAGAAATACGATATTCTTGCCAATGCGAAACAGGGAGCAACCTTCCTGCTCAACAGCCCTTACGGCCAGAATGAGGTGTGGAATCACATTCCGGTTGAAGTTCAAAAGCAAATTATTGACAAGCAGCTGAAGTTCTATGTCATTGACGGCATCAAGCTCGGTGAAGAGATCGGTCTTGGTTCGCGCATCAATGTGATTATGCAGACTGCGTTCTTTAAGATCTCTAACATTATCCCACTGGGTACTGCTTTAGCTGAGATCAAAGCTGCCATCGTTAAGTCGTATGGTAAGGCTGGCGACAAAGTGGTCAACATGAACAAGGCGGCTGTTGATGTCGCTCTGGACAATATCCATGAAGTCGCTCCTGGTGCAGTGGGTGGCGAGTTGCGCATCCATGCTGCTATCGAAGGGGACGCTCCAGCGTTTGTCAAGAACACCCTTGGCCCGATTATCGAAGGTAAAGGCGATAAGCTACCTATCTCGGCGATGCCGTGTGACGGAACATTCCCTGTTGGAACCGCCAAGTATGAGAAGCGTAACCTCGCTGTTCATCTCCCAGTATGGGACGAGGAGCTGTGTATCCAATGTGGTATTTGTTCCTTTGTCTGCCCTCATGCGACCATTCGTATGAAGGCTTACGATGTGAAATGTCTCGAAGGTGCACCGGCGGCATTTAAGTCGGTCGCTGCCAAAGGCAAGGACTTGGCGGGGATGAAGTTTACCCTGCAGGTGGCTCCTGAAGATTGTACTGGTTGTGGCTCCTGTGTGCACAACTGCCCAGCGAAGAGCAAGACAGTCGAGGGTCATAAAGCGATCAATATGCAAGCACAAGTTCCTCTACGTGAGCAGGAAGCTGCTAACTGGGACTTCTTCCTTGATCTGCCAGATACTGATGAAAACCTGTTCAAGCGTTCAACTCTGAAGGGTAGTCAGTTCTTACCGCCAATGTTTGAGTTCTCAGGTGCGTGTGTAGGTTGTGGTGAGACACCTTTCGTTAAATTGCTGTCTCAGTTGTTTGGTGATCGTGCTTTGATCGCTAACGCTACGGGTTGCACCTCTATCTATGGTGGTAACTTGCCAACTACACCATGGACCACCCGTAAGGATGGCCTCGGTCCCGCTTGGTGTAACTCGTTGTTTGAAGACAATGCTGAGTTCGGTTACGGTATGCGCTTGACCGTTGATAAGTTCAAGGAATATGCTCACGAATTAATGGCTAAAGCTTCTGAGACGATCTGTGATGCTGGTTCTGAATTTACCAGTCTCATCAAAGAGATTCAGGCTGCTGATCAAACGACCCAACAGGGAATTGAAGATCAGCGTGCGCGGGTTGCCAAGTTGAAGGCTGGCCTTGAGAAGTGCCCTAACAGTGATTCGAAGCAGCTGTTGTCTGTGGCTGACTATCTTGTTGAAAAGTCAGTATGGATCGTTGGTGGCGATGGTTGGGCGTATGATATCGGCTATGGTGGTCTTGATCACGTTCTCGCTTCTGGTGAGAATGTAAACATGCTCGTTCTTGATACCGAAGTTTACTCCAACACGGGTGGTCAAGCCTCTAAGGCGACCCCTCTTGGTGCCGTTGCACAATTTGCGGCTGGTGGTAAGCGGATGGGTAAGAAGGACCTCGGCATGATCAGCATGACTTACGGCAACATCTACGTTGCTAAGGTCTCCATGGCGAACCCCGCACAGTGTGTTAAGGCGTTCATCGAGGCGGAAGCCTATGATGGTCCTTCTATTATCATGGCCTACAGCCACTGTATCGCTCACGGTATCGATATGACAACCGCGGTTGATGAGTGTAAAAAAGCGGTGAACTCTGGTCACTGGCCACTGTTCCGCTACGATCCCCGCCTAACTGACGAGGGCAAGAATCCTCTTCAGCTCGATAGTAAGGATCCAAGCATCACCTTTGAAGACTTCGCCTATGGCGAGAACCGTTTCCGTGTCTTGAAGAAAGCTCAGCCTGAAGTTGCCGCTAAACTGATGGCGCAGGCTACAAAAGAAACCTCTGCACGTTTCGATCTTTATAAGAAACTTGCGAGTATGGAGCCTGATTGCGGTAAGAAGTAAGATTGGTTCGCAATAGTTTGACTCAAAAGCCCTCGCAGTTTTCTGCGGGGGCTTTTGCTGTTTATGGCATAACTGGCAGGCTGTCGGACTTGACACGAACCTACTGCGAAGCAGCTGGACTTGGCCCATATTCC
>MAXR01000399.1 GCA_001751155.1 Desulfuromonadales bacterium C00003068
ATCGATCCAGTCAGTGACCGCGCTTGCCGCGATTGTCACGATGTCCACGCTGTTGAAGAGATTCGTGCTGATGATGACTCGTCGAGCTTCTCTAATACCATTAATGATCAGTGGGCTAAATCGGGTCATGCCGGTCAAATCGGTACCGTTAAGTTGGCGGTAGCTGAACATTACGGCGATAACCTGGGTCTTAACCGTACGACCGAACAAACCGTTGCTATTAAGGCAGCAGGTGTCACCTCAGTTGAAGGCGATGCTTGGGTTCATTACGATTGGGATGCAGCCAACCGTCAAAGTTGTCAAGAGTGCCATACGAGTACAGGTGCAAAAAATTATCTGAACGATCCTGCTGGTTATGATGATAGCGCTAACGATTTCTCCCATCTTGCTGATTGGGCTGTCGATGCGGATGGTGTCGTAACCTCATCAGGTCAAAATGAGCTACTCTATTGCTGGGGTTGCCATAGTGATAACAATGGTGGCTTACGTAACCCAGGGGCAATCTCTCGCCCTTATACTGTTGATGCCGCAACGGTTACTTTGCCTGACGTGGGTAATTCTAATGTGTGTATCAACTGCCACGGCGCGCGCGGTAACATGGATTCCTATGAGATTGGTGTAACAGAAGATTCTTTAACGGGTAATCCTGCTACCGATATGTCGACACTTGCGCCAGGATTTGGTGGCACAAATGTCACCGAAGCTCATTACCTTGTTGCTTCAGCAACATTGTATCAAGCGCAAACTCGTATTGGTTACGAGTATCCCGTTGTTGTTGTCGATGGTGATAGCAATCCCGTTGATGCTTATGCTGATGTGTCTTACTTTGCTCACAATGCTATCGGCCTTAATGGCGATGCACCTGAAACAGGTAGCGGCCCTTGTGCGGCATGTCATATGGAAACCGATGAAGGTCACACCTTCAACGTCGTTGATAAAGATGATGCTGGTGCGGTTACCGCTCTGAAATCAACCAGCTGCGTTGCGTGCCACAGTGGTGCTTATGGTACGGCATTGGTTTCTGAAGATACCACCATTGATGGTGTCCTCCATACCGCTGCTGCTGCCGCAGCGTTCCTCGAAGAGGAGGCTGAAGGGTTCCACGGTGCTCTGGCACTGCTTGAAGCAGAGCTACTTACTGATGGCTTAACCTTTGCGGCGAGTTACCCTTATTTTTCTGGTGCATCATGGACCAACGAAGGTAACTTTGGCGCGGCTCACAACTATAATTATCTGCACCACGAGCCGGGCGCTTACGCACACAACCGTATATATGCTAAACGGTTGATCTTTGATTCGATCGATTGGCTGCAAAATGGTGCACTCACTGGCACCATTGACGTAAGTGCCGCAACAGCAGATGGTGCTGCATGGTTAGGGACTTCACGACCATAAAGCCAAGCAACATGTTCATAAAAAACGGACCCTTTGCGGGGTCCGTTTTTTTATCAGCTTGTCTCTATATGACACAATAGCGGACGCAAGTAGACCTTAATCAAAAGGTAACCTGTGATTTAATCCAGGTCTGACAACTCAACTTCAAGCCGAGCTAACTTAAGTTTAGCTTCCTCAAGTTTCTGTTGATACTCCTGAATTCAAATCATAAGTGCAATATATATTAAATCAGCGGAACAAAACGACCAACGCTAGCTCTTGCTATTTGTTTCCCCCGCGCATCTCGGCAAAGAGAAGGAGATACTCGTCCCTTTCCCTAGCTCACTTTCCACCCAAATCTTACCGTCATGAGCCTCAATAATACTTTTAACAATGGCCATTCCCAAACCAAGACCAGTTTGAGCTGTATTCGATGAATCGACTCGGTAAAACTTGTCAAACACCTGGCCAACCTGTTCTGCCGTCATGCCGATCCCCTGATCACTTACAGTGACCTCCAGCTCATTTTCAGACACGTGGCAGACAACACGGACGGTACTCCCTACTGGCGAAAATTTTGCGGCATTACTCAATAAATTTTCCATCACCTGAACAAACTTTTCCCCATCGAGCCAACACTCAATGATCTTCTTCGAGATATCGACTTCGAACTGGTGACCATTGCGCACCTGTTTAACGCCCTCAACAATACGCTCGATAAGCGGGGTGATGTTGATCCAATTTTTTTCAATCCTGATCACCTGCCCAGACTCAACTCGACCAAGATCTAACAAATCGTCGATAATTCGTTCTAACACCAATGATTTTTCATAAATAATATCAAGCCACTCCGCTTGCTGCTCCTTTTCAACCTCAAGGTTAAGCAATAACTCAGCAAACCCCCGAACCGCCGTCAATGGCGTCCGTAACTCATGGGCCGCAGTAGAGATGAACTCTATTTTCAAGCGATCCAATTCACGTTCACGACTCACATCGCGCAACAGGGTGATAACCCCCGCCGCCGCCCCATCGGCACTTGCAACCAAGGAACTTTTAGCTTGAAGAGTACAGATTTCCCCCGTGCTCTCTATTGGCAAAAAAAGCTCAGTCGATGCCTCTTTAGCGGCACCACTGTGAATTAAGT
>MAXR01000400.1 GCA_001751155.1 Desulfuromonadales bacterium C00003068
AGCATCGCCGGAAGTTCACCACTAACGGGTTGCCCCTCAATGACCTTGGAAAGAAAGAGGTAACTCCCTTTTTCTGTCTCTTTTTGACTGAGTTCAGAAACGTCTACACCGTTAGAACGTGCAAAACCCTGTGCAGCTTTAGTTGGATTACCATCCGCGTCATAAGCAACCTTGAGGGATGGACCAGTAAGGTTCAACTCTTGGCGCTGTTGGAGTTCCGCAACATCGGCTACAGCCAGAACTAAACGACGTGGTGTCGCATAGGTGGTGATGGCACCAAATTCGATGCGCGCAGCAGTTAATTCTTTACGGATCATCCGTTCCAGATCACGCATAGCCACTGGTAGCATTCCAGCGGGAATCTCTTCAGTACCTAATTCTAGAAACAGTTCTTTGGACATCACTTTTACTCCATGTAAGTTGCGATAAAAATCTTTTCATCGCTAACCTATAAAGTACAAACCACGGCAGCACCGTGGTTTATGGATAAAATTAATTATTTTTTCAGCAGAGGAAACCCTAAACGCTCGCGCTGGACAACATACCCTTCAGCACATAAACGAGATAGATTCCGCACTCGACCGATATAGTGAGCACGCTCAGTGACTGAGATCGCACCGCGTGCATCAAGCAAGTTAAATGCATGCGACGCCTTCATTACAAAGTCGTAAGCAGGGAACACCAGCTCTTTTTCGGCCAGTTGAATGCACTCTTTTTCGTACATATCGAAGAGTTGGAACAACATCGTCGTATCCGCCTCTTCAAAGTTATACGCCGAGAATTCAACTTCAGTTTGATGATGAATGTCACCGTACTTTATCCCGTTGGCCCATTCAAGATCGTAGACATTATCAACGCCCTGAATATACATGGCAATCCGCTCGCAGCCGTAGGTAATCTCACCAGGGATCGGCTTCAAGTCAATGCCACCGACCTGTTGAAAGTAGGTAAACTGTGTGATCTCCATACCATCAAGCCATACTTCCCAACCGAGGCCCCAGGCACCAAGAGTCGGTGATTCCCAGTCATCCTCAACAAAACGGATATCGTGACACGCGGGATCAATGCCAAAACTGCGCAATGAATCGAGGTACAGATCTTGAATATTGAGTGGTGCAGGCTTGAGCATTACCTGAAATTGGTAATAATGCTGCAAACGATTTGGATTCTCGCCATAACGACCGTCAGTTGGCCGGCGTGAGGGCTCAACATAAGCAACATTCCAAGGCTCTGGGCCAAGAGAACGTAAGAAAGTCGCAGGATTAAAGGTGCCTGCCCCTTTTTCCATATCATAAGGCTGTTGAATGATACAGCCTTGCTGCGCCCAATAATTCTGTAACGACAGAATCAAATCTTGAAATGTCACAATAAAACCTCCGAGAAAGCTACTGAAATCGTAGTATACGGAAAAAGTCAAAAGAAGGGGCGGGCAAATATTACCCGAACAAACCACTCCCAAGTAAAACCAAAACTACTAGCCTATTCCTTTGGTTACTGTCAAGGCAAAACAGGCCATAACGCCTTTATAACGCTTGCTGTATCTGTCTAAGAAACTGTTCACTTTTCAGCGTGCGACCAATATGTAAACCAAGAACTTGGTGCATCACAGCCCCACCTTGTTGCAAAGTCTCGTCACTGAGTCGAATAGCGGAAAACCGTGTTGGTTCAACTCGAAGCAAACGAACCAAACTGCCCAAGGTTGTTAAGGCAACAGCAACGCCTACACCATCAGGTGCGCAACGAGGACACAGCGTTCCACCCCGCCGAGCATCAAACACCAACCAATCATCACGTAGAGGCTGCCAACAACAGGCGCAATGGCCAATATGGGGTAACAGTCCCGCGAGCTCTAACAAGCGCAATTCGAGCAATAGGCGTGAAACAGCAAAGCATTCAGCATGGGGGAGATAGGAGAGGAAGGCGGCAACGACACGATACACATCGTCAACAGGTTGCTCTTCAGGCAATAAAACGGAAACCAACTCACAGCCATAAGCAGCCATGGACAGGGCATCAAGATCTGAGACTAAGGGTGTCGCAGCTTCAAGCAACTCAATCTCAGCCAGTTGCGCCATACCAGCTCGACGGCGCTGTTGCCACAACACTCGAATTCGGTTAAAAGGTTGCAGGGCGCCGCCAAAACGACGCCGGCTTTTTCGTGCATTGCGTGCAAAGGCACTGCAAACTCCGTGCTCCTTCGTCAACAACGACACAATACGATCTGCTTCACCATAATTGGTGTAGCGTAAAATAATCGCTTCGCAGGGCGCGGCATCAATCATGGGATCAGTGCTTTAACGAAGTTTATCGATAAAAAGGGTCGCGGTACCGAAATAGATCAAGATACCGGTAATATCATTTGCCGTTTGAACAAACGGGGTGGAGGCAATGGCGGGATCAACACCAATTCGCTTAAAAAATGCTGGCGCCAACACGCCCATACAAGCCGCAACCGTCATCGCCGTTACCATGGCCACTCCGACGACTAGTCCCAAATAAATATTCTGATGCCAAAGGGTCGCGATGCCAGCTACGGTCAAACCACAAACACAGCCCATAATAATTCCAACCCGCAATTCCTTAAAAAACACCTGACGCATGGTGGTAAAATCGATCCGTCCTGTCGCAAAACCGCGAACAACAATCGTCGCCGATTGGCTGCCAACATTCCCCCCCATACCGGTAATAACGGGGATAAATGAGATCAGAGCAATCACCTCTTTAAGGGTAAGTTGAAACCACCACATTAAATAGCCCGTGACCACACCACCAAGCAGGTTAACCAACAACCACGGCAACCGCAGCCGAGCAATTTTGAATGACTCATAGCCATACATCAGCTCCTCTTCGCTAGCACCTGCCATTTTATAGATATCTTCCGTTGCCTCTTGACGCATAACATCAATAACGTCATCAACAGTGATAATACCTAACAATTTATTCTGATCATCGACAACCGGAATCGCCAAAATATTGTATTTAGCAACCTGCTGGGCAACCTCCTCTTGATCGGTATCGACACGAACACTGATCACATCTTCGGAAACAATATCACGTAAGCAGCGACCTGCTGGTACCGTAAGCAATTGGCGCAGAGATAAGACACCGACCAAATGGTTGTGACGGTCGGTGACATAAATATAGAAAACCATCTCGACGTCATCCGCACCTTGCAGCGCCTCAATCGCCTCTTTGGCCGTGATATCTTCACACAAGGAGAAGAACTCGGTGGACATAATTCCACCAGCACTATCTTCCTGATATTGCATGAGATTTTCGATCTCTTCAGAACAATCATCTTGCATACTGTCGAGGATCTCATCGGCTAAATCCTCAGGCATATTTTGGATAATATCAACGGCGTCGTCGTGTGACATATGTTGAAGTACATCAACAATAGTCTCTTTTTCAATCTGCTCCAACAGCAACGCACTGGCGCTGTGTTCAATCTCAGATAACACCTCCGCAGCGGTATCGACATCTTCTAGCATATGAAATAAAATACGCTGGTCTTTTAAGTCTAAATAACGAAACAGGTGAGCAATATCGGCAGGGTGGGTTTTTTTCAGTAAATTGTTGATATTTGGATGCGCCCCACGACGGATCAGTTTTTTAATCGTATCGAGCAACATTTGAATTTTCTGTTCCATGACAACCTCCAAGAGACAAACAGCACAACCCGCCATGTGTATCAATAAATACTAAAATAGGCAACACTTGAACCTGTGCAGAAACATCCATGCCATCGACTAAATAAACATCCATCAATCGCCTCAAACACGACAAAGAACTTGACCTTAGACGACGATTCTAATAAGTTTATTTTTTAATATGGACAAGAAACCTACACCATTAATTTTCCCCACACGAAAGATATAACCATGAAAAAAAGCACAAAACGACTTCTTATCTTACTCATAATCTTACTATCCGCTTCCGTTGCCAACGCAAACAATGGCCCAGATTCGGTCACCTATGCACAAGAGTCGAGTCAGGGACCCGTTATCTTTGACCACGAGAGCCACGGTGATTTTGTTGAAAACGGTTGCAACAACATCGCATGTCACGGTGCTTCGGGTGTAAAAACAAAAATCATTTTAAACAAAAAAACAGCTCACGGTAAAATGTGTCGTACTTGCCATAGCCACACCAACAAAATTGAGGGTGACATTGTTGCTCCCATTAAATGCCTTGAATGTCACCTTAAGGGCAATATGACACCTACATTATGCCTTGATGGTCAACAGTCCAGCGACTGCAAAAAGTGTCACAAATAAGAACAAACAGCCTATTACTGCAACAGTGCACAGCTTTTCAAATAAAATCAGTGTAATTTACATCTTGACCCCATTTGAATTTTCATCTAAGTTTGCACGATTGAATTTTTATTTTCTTAGGAGGAAAACATGAAAAAACTGATCGTTGCTCTGATGTTGGTTGCTTTTGCAGCCTCTACCGCTCTTGCTGTTGACGTTGTCACCTACGCTAAAGATTGCAAAAAAGGTGCTGTAACGTTTGACCACGCTATGCACGGAACAAAAGTTGTTGACAGCTGCGCTAACGCTGCATGCCACGCCGACACAACTCCAGCTACAATTGCTGTAGACAAAAAAACCGCTCATAAGGATCTATGCAAGACTTGCCACAAAGGCAATGCAGGTCCAACTAAGTGTGCTGGTTGCCACGTAAAGTAAGCCGACATCGCGACTTACATGTTTCATCAAAAAAGCGAAGCCTACTGGCTTCGCTTTTTTTTTAGCTATAATTTCACACTAAAGATCCTCTTCGCCTTTCTGGAGTGACACTATGAAGAGAATTCGCACAGACGACCAACCAAGCAACCAACCCGTTTCAAATTGGCGATATCGCCTGCATGAAATTATTTTCGAGGCCGAAACACCTGCAGGCAAAACATTTGATGTGCTTCTCATCGTATGTATTATTGCCAGTATCATCGTTGTTATGGTTGACAGCGTTTCGCGCTGGCAGCAATCCATCGGCCAACTGTTGCTCATCGCGGAATGGGCTTTCACTATTCTGTTCAGCATCGAATACGTGTTGCGCCTCGTGTGCACTGGTCGGCCAATTAAATACGCTACCAGCTTTTTTGGTATCGTCGATCTACTCGCGATCATCCCCACCTATCTCGGCCTCTTTCTCCCCGGCACTAAATACCTGCTCGTAGTACGGGTGCTGCGAATCTTACGTGTCTTTCGTGTCCTAAAACTAGTTCAATATTTAGATGAAGCCAATTACCTGCTCGCAGCATTGCGTTCCAGTAGCCGCAAAATAGCGGTATTCCTGTTTGCGGTAGGGACACTCGTCGTCATCTGCGGATCACTTATGTATGTGGTCGAAGGGGAAGCGAATGGCTTTACCAGCATCCCGCGCAGCATCTACTGGGCCATCGTTACCTTAACAACGGTCGGCTATGGCGACATATCGCCGCAAACAGACCTCGGTCAGGTTCTCGCATCAATTATCATGATTTTGGGTTACGGCATTATTGCCGTTCCTACAGGAATTGTTACTGTTGGCCTATCTCAGGCATCAAGGCGCACAACTATCTCCACCACTTCATGCCCCGACTGCAGCAGTGAAGGCCATGCCCATGATGCGCTATTTTGTAAAGATTGCGGATCAAAACTTTAGGCACAAAAAAGCCGCTTCCCACACAATCGTGAAAAGCGGCTTAATGTTTCTAACAATCAAAAACAGATTACAGTAAAGCGATTAATGGCCACCCTCTGTCGTTGCAGGCTCTGCAGTAACAGGTTCAGCTGTTGTGCCAGCCTCTGTAAGAACCTTCAACAGTTCCACCTCGAAAACCAATACAGAGTTTGGTGCAATAGCACCGCCCATTGCTTGCTCACCATAGGCTAGGTTCGATGGAATCACCAACTGCCACTTTGCCCCTTCAGACATCAACTGAAGTGCCTCAGTCCAACCGGCAATAACGCGTGAAACTGGAAACTCTGCCGGCTGTCCGCGATCATATGAGCTGTCGAACGAGGTGCCATCAATCAATGTCCCACGATAATGGACCTGCACCACATCCTCAGCCA
>MAXR01000401.1 GCA_001751155.1 Desulfuromonadales bacterium C00003068
CCACTGAAGCCACCGCTTCCGCCGCCGAAACCACCACCGCCAAAGCCGCCACCCATCCAAAACATTGAACGCCGTCGCCGACCACCAAAGGGCAGTAGCCCGGGGGCGAGAAAGAGCAGCATCGTTAGCCAGCCGAATGAGCTGCGCTTCTTTTTGTTGCGTTTTCCCGTACCCGTGTATTCTCCGCGTACCGCTTCACCCATTGAGATAACGCCGGCAATAATACCGCCAGAAAAATCTCCCTGTTTGAAGTGTGGGCTGATCTCACCATCAATAATTCGACCGGCAAGAAGATCGGTCATCCGACCTTCAAGGCCGCGACCAACTTCAATGCGAATTTTACGATCCTCTTTGGCAATGAGCAGCAGCAAGCCATTATCACTCTGCTTTTGACCTAGTTTCCATTGTTCTGCAACTCTTATCGCAGTGTCGGCTAGATCTTCACCTTCAAGGCTGGTCAACGTCAATACCGCGATCTGTGTCGAGTCGGTTTGCTCAAATTGTTCAAGATATTGTTCGAGCTTGAGTTCGGTTGAGGCTGGGATCATCCCTGCCTGATCGTTGATATAGCCGTCGAGGCGTGGGATATCGAGTGCTGCGACCGAGGTGCACAGCAATAAAATACCTACAAGAGCGCAGCCGAGGTGTCGGATCAAAACTTCACCTGTGGAGCAACATCGCTACCCGCGGTCGCTTTAAACGATTCCTTGCGCTCAAGGTTGAGCATATAACTGTTCGTTAAATTGCCAGGGAAGGAGCGGATGGAACTATTAAATTGTTGTACCGTTTTGTTGAAACGTTGGCGTGCTACGTTGATGCGGTTTTCGGTGCCCTCAAGTTGATGTTGCAGATCGCGAAAATTTTGGCTGGCTTTTAGATCGGGGTAGCGTTCAGCCACTACGAGTAGGCGGGATAACGCACCCGACATTTGTTGTTGTGCTTGGGCAAACTGCTCCATTTGCTTCGGATCACTCAAGCCTTGAGCCGAAATAGTCGTTTTGCCAACGCTGGCACGGGCTGCGGTCACGTTTTGCAGGGTTTCCTGCTCATGCTTGGCGTATGCCTTAACCGTTTCAACCAGATTCGGTATCAGATCGGCACGGCGTTGGTAGGTTGCTTCAACATCGCCCCATGCGGCAAAAACGGCTTCTTCATTGGTTTGAATTTGGTTGTAGCCACAACTGGTGAGGAGCAGGGTCGATAATAATAGAATAAATGCGCGTAACATGAAGTGTTTCCTATTCTTGTGATTGGTGTAATAGCCGATAAATGATGATTCGGTGCTTAATATAGGGTCGAGCGGGGCAAAAGTAAACCCGTTTAAAGGGGGATGTTTGGCAATCAAAAATTTATTGTAACAAAATCTGGCGAAGTTTGTTGCTATTTTACAACAGTGTTTTACAATAATAAATTGTTGATTTGTTGTTCACAATATGGAGGAGACTATGAAGTCATTTGATTTTATCCGTTATCATGACCAATTAAGGGACTCGCTGACCTCAACGTTGTCTGAGGTCAAAAGTCGAGGTGATCTGTGTGTTGTGATGACGGGATTGACGGATCTTTTGGAGGTTGAACTCGCCAAACATTTAACAGTGGAAGACCACGAACTCCTAGCCTGTGCAGCAGGCTGTGGAAGTTGTTGTATGGTTAATGTCTCGGTTCTTGATCCTGAAGCGGTTAATATTGCCCGTTATCTTAAGGGGCAGCTCTCTGATATCGAGCGAGAAACCCTTTTGCTGTCGATGAAGAAGATGGTGAATGCTATTTCCGATGTCGACGAAGAGGAGCGTATTGCCATGCGCAGAAGTTGCACGTTTTTAAGTGACAAGGGGGAGTGTACCATTTACCCTGTGCGACCTTTGCTCTGTCGTTCTATCACCTCAACCAGTGCTACAGCCTGTCGCGATGCCCTAGCAATGCAAGCTCTTGGTGAACAGTTGCCGGTTGTGATGAACCTTTTTCAAAAAAATCTGTTTGATGTTGGCTACCAAGGTCTTGCCAAGGCGATGGAAAATAATGATATGGATTCCCATGGTGCCGAATTAACGGCTGCTGTGCTACAGCATATGAATGATGGTCTCGCAAAAAAGAATTAGATGGCTAAGCGTCTTTACACGGGGGAAAAGTTGATTAATCACCGTTATTCGTGAAATGAACTTGACTTTAATAGGGCTGGCCGTTAGATTACAGCCTCCTCTCTCCTAGGGGGGAATATCTTAAATGGAAATGAGGTGATTTTCGTGGAAATTCAAGTTCTTGACAATAATGTTGAAAAAGCGATCCGAGTGCTTAAGCGTAAGCTACAGCAGGAAGGACTTTTCCGTGAAATGAAGCAACGCAAGTTTTACGAGAAGCCAAGCGTAAAACGTAAGCGTAAAGAAAAAGAAGCACAGCGTCGTCTGCGGAAAAAAATGCGTCTGATGCGCACTGACTGATCACCTCAGTCTACATAGCTCTAATAAAAATGGCGAACCGTATTACGGTTCGCCATTTTTTTGTCTTATCTGCCTAGTGCTAGCAGGTGTCCATGTGTGCAACCAGTTCGTCAGCTGGCAATGGTTCACTGAATAGAAAACCTTGTCCTTGGTGGCAGCTCTTTGCGCGTAAAAAATCGGCCTGGGCTTCGGTTTCAATCCCTTCAGCAACGACTTTTAAATTTAGGCTGTGCGCTAGGGCAATAACCGATGACGCGAGGGCAGCGTCATCTACGTCACTGGTGACACGTTCGATAAAGCACTTATCAATTTTAAGTTTCGACAATGGGAAATAGCGCAAATAGCTTAGCGATGAATATCCGGTGCCGAAATCATCAATTGCCAATTGCAATCCAAGTTCTGTTAACTCCACCATAGTTGATGTGGCTTTATCAATTCCATCCATAATCATACTTTCAGTAATTTCTAGTTCAAGTATCGTTGGGTCAATTCCTGTTTCGTGAATGATTTTCTCAACGGTTGCGACGAGGTTGTCTTGGCGGAATTGTAACGGCGAGAGGTTGACGGCAACGGTGATAGGATCGCGACCTTGTTTTTGCCAACGTACAATTTGTTCGCACGATTCACGTAGTACCCATTCACCAATGGGAACAATAAGGCCACACTCTTCAGCCAGCGGGATAAAGTCAAGGGGTGAGATCAGGCCAACTTCTGGATGGTTCCAGCGCACAAGTGCTTCAAGTCCTGTGGTTTTGCGCGACAGCAAGTTGATTTGTGGTTGGTAGTAAACGACGAGTTCGTTGTTTTCAAGAGCCTTACGCAGATCGTTTTCAAGTTGGAAAAACTTGTTGGCATGGCGGGTCATCTCGGCTTCAAAAAATTGATAACGATTGCGCCCTTCATCTTTTGCACGGGTCAGGGCAATATCGGCATTTGTCATGAGTTGCTTGGTGTCGTTGCCATCACAGGGGTAGAGACTGATACCAATACTTGCGCTGAGATAGATCTCATCATCCTTGAGTACAATCGGTTGCGTAAATTGCTCTAATATCTGATTAGCGATGTGACTTATGGTTGTCAGTTCACGTGAGCCCTCAATGAGTACCGCAAATTCATCACCACTGAGCCGTGCCATCACTTCGCCATGGGTAAAGCAACTTTTTAACCGTTTCGACACTTGAGCTAAAACCTGATCTCCAGATTCACGGCCAAGGGATTCGTTGATTTTTTTAAATCGATCCATACCAATAAAGAATAGTGCCACCATTGCTGTTGGTGCACTTCGATTCAGTGCTTGGCCCAATCGGTCACGCAACAGAAGGCGATTGGGAAGATTCGTCAATAGGTCGTGGTGTGACATATAGATAAGCTTCGACTTCTTTTCATCGAGACTTGCCTCAAGTTGTAATCGATCTGTGATGTCACGAGTTGTTTCGATCATTCCCGTAATTTGGCCTTTTTCGATCAACGGAGAGGCTTCAATCTCGAAAATTTTAGTGCTGCCATCTTTGTTGTGACGGTGTTGAATCACTCGCACAGGACCATTGTTCTCTTTAACTGCCTTAAGGGGGCACGTTGCGTGGTCGTCACGTTCTCCACAATAATTATCACAGCACGACTTACCTTGTGTTTTTTTGTTGGCAAGATTATTCATTGCCGAGCGATTCATAAGGATGATCTCTTTTGTGTCACGTACAACGCGAATTGGATCAACGATCCCGTCAATAACCGTTTGAAGAAAGTTATGCTGACGATCAAGTTTTGCTGTGATCTGTTCAACTTCACTGGTGGTAACTAGAGCGATTTGACGGCTGAGCGCAGCACCAATTAATACGGCAAGTAGGGACATTGCCAAAATTTGTTGAATATTGTTCCACGCGCGGCGGTTTAATTCACTTTTTTGTATTCCCAAATGCAGCACGGCACGGGTGGTGTCGACATTAACCATGATGTGGTAATAGCGTTGATTGTTTTGGTCGGCGATGTTTTTGATCATCATCGTGGTGTCGCTATTGGTTGATAGCTTTAAAAGCCCTAGTGGAAAACCATTTGGAAAGGTTGAGACTAGCGGGACACCATCTTCGACTAAATACGCATAGTCGATTGCGGTATCACTGCTGACGGTACTTTGCAGTCGCTTGAGTAGTGCTACTTGATCGTTCCAGAGAACTTGGTCTGGAATCTGATGCGACAAAAGTCGCGCTTGAGCAACGTAGAACGTTTGAGTTGCTTGGCGGTAATGGTTGGTTTCTGAAATGGTCGCAGTGGTGCACACCCCTAGTATCAAAAGGGTTAATAGAATAAAAGAACGCCAGAAAATTCTTTTTTTAAGCCCTGATTTGTCGATCAGTTTACTTGTTTTGCGCATACCTGAGCCATCTCTCGAATTGAATTGTAGTCGCTGTCGTTTCCAAGGGTAAAGTGGTCGATTCGTAGTGAATTAAGAATTTCACGCCCCTTCGGGGTTTTGTGCGCTTCAAGAAAGAAATTTCGTAGTTGTTGTTTGAGCTTTGGGTCCAATTGTTTCGGTACAACAACAGGGGGAATGCCAAAGTCGTTTGAGGTGTGGATAATACGTACATTGAGAGCATCGGGGTCATTTTCGATGATCATGTGTTCAAGGATAAGGGAATCGACGGCCGCACCATCCACAAGACCTTTGGCTACAGCTTGAACCGAGTTATCGTGTCCATGGCTTATCAATGTCTCTGCAAAAAATGTTTGCGCCGATTCATCTTGTGTCGCTAAAAGAAAACTTGGTGCTAAGCACCCCGTATTGGATGTTTTTGAAGTGAAGGCAAAACGGTGATTGCGAAGGTCGGCGAGTGATTGAAATGGACTGTCCTTGGCAACAATGATGTTTGAATTATAGGTTGTTTTTCCGTCAATGACTGGGACAACAAGGAGTTCTACGCCGTAGAGATCGTGTCCGAGGGCGTAAGATCCTGAGCAAATAAATGCGACATCAACCTCATGTTTTTCGAGAAGTTTATCCACTTCGGTGTACGTTGGTCGTTGAATGAAATCAACGGAGTAATGTAGCTCGTCGCCGATTGATAAGATTAAATCGCGGTACAGTCTACGTGTCGTCTGTGGTGAGGTCATTGCTGCAACGGCAACATGAAGAGTCGGTCCTACATGATCGAGAGGTACCTCGGCGGTTTTGTCGAAGTTGATGGTTTCGTCGGTTGAACTTGGCGTTATAGACAACAGGCTGACGATAAAGATACCTATTGCCGTGATGAGTAGGAGAGGGATCAACTTTCCTTTTACATGTTTCGTCATATCGAGCTCCTGGAGCGGATAATAAACGGGCGACAATGTCTTGGCTTTAATGAAGCAAGGAAGAAACGTTAGTCTGTTTTGTAGTTGCAATAAGCGTACCTTGTCGCAGGTGTCGGTTCGGTGCGAAAGTGGAGTAAAGGGGGACGGGAGTACTGGGGGGGATGACCCAAGTTACTGGGGACAATCACCCTATTTAGAAATGAAATAATAAAAAACCTCGTTCACTTTTAAAAGCTGAACGAGGTTTTATTTCTGTTATGTCGTGCAAATTAGCACGGTAACGTTGGCAAGTTAAGACCGACAATCTCTTTTACTAAGCCGACCACCTGGCAACTGTAACCGTACTCGTTATCATACCAAATATAAAGCACACAGCGGTTGCCTTCGGCGATGGTGGCGAGTGAGTCAACCACACCGGCGTAGCGTGATCCGACAAAGTCGGTGGAAACAACTTCAGGTGAGTTGGTGTAATCAATTTGATCTTGCAGTGGAGAATCCAGAGAAACGTCACGCAGATGAGTATTCAACTCTTCAGGCGTTGTCCCTTTTTCGAGCGTTAAGTTAAGGATCGCCATTGAAACATTGGGTGTTGGTACGCGGATGGCGTTACCGGTTAATTTGCCGCCGAGTTCAGGCAATGCTTTGGCAACCGCCTTGGCGGCGCCTGTTTCAGTGAGGACCATATTTAATGCCGCACTGCGACCCCGACGTGCCCCTTTATGGTAATTATCGATCAAGTTTTGATCGTTGGTGTACGAGTGACAGGTTTCGACGTGGCCGTTGACGATACCAAACTTATCTTGAACGGCTTTCAGTATAGGAACAATGGCGTTGGTGGTACAACTGGCTGCGGAGAAGATCTCCTTTTCTGTTGCAATAAGCTCGTTGTTTACCCCAAATACGATGTTGGGGATGTCGCCTTTGCCTGGAGCAGTAAGGATAACCTTGGAGACCCCTTTGGCTTGCAGGTGACGGCTGAGACCTTCGCGGTCACGCCAGATGCCTGTGTTGTCGATAACAATCGCGTTATCGATGCCGTATTGGGTGTAGTCGATATCTTCAGGAGCATCGGCATAGATGATTTTGATCATGTTGCCATTGGCGATGATCGCGTTCTCTTCACGGTCAACTTTAATAACCCCCTGGAAGCGACCATGTACTGAATCACGACGAAGTAAGCTAGCGCGCTTGACGAGGTCATCAGGGCCGCCCTTACGAACGACTGCGGCACGAACACGTAGCTTGTCGCCACCACCTGTTTGCTCTATCAAAATTCGAGCGAGCAAGCGACCGATGCGGCCGAAACCATACAGTACGACATCACGTGGCTCATCGAGAACGGAGGTTTTGCCAGTATTGAGGGAGGATAACTCTTGACCGACAAACTCGGCTAGGTCTTTACCAGCCCCTTGGGATTGATAACGAATGGTGAGTTTGCCGATATCTATTTTACCGGGAGCTAAATCGAGCTTATTCACTGCTTCAAGGATAGGGAAGCTATCGCGAACAGAGATCTCGTTATCGAGAATTTGGCGTGCAAAACGATGTGCGCGTAAAATCCCGAGGGGAGTTCTGTTGACTAAGGTGCGGCCATAGATGCTGATGTTGACGCCTTTGTTACGGTAAAGACTACCGATCAATGGAATCATTGCTTCAGCTAGGTCGATCCGCTCTGTCCAGTCGTTGAAATACGCTTCAGTTTTGTTGCAATCCATGCTCAAGCCCCTTGTGTTAGTTGGGTGTAAACGGGAAAATTATACCGCCGATGATTGTCAATTTACACGTGCTAAATCGCGCGTATCCTAATTGAAGTTGCTTTGTTTTTCAACCCTTTATCACTGATTGTGTCATCCAATCTTTCTTGCATAAATATGATTGCAGAGATCAATTTTATCGATTATTCAATAATGCTCTTTATTTGTACTGAGTTAGCGGTGTAAAAATGGGTGAAAAACGTGAGTTAGCACTGGACTTAGCGGTGCAACGCTGTTATTTAAAACAGTTGAGAACGAGATAAATTTAATATTCAACTCAGGAGGCAAAACATGGGTGAAATGATTCACTATAAAGATTTAGGCTTGGCCAATACGCGCGAAATGTTTGCAAAAGCAGTAAAAGGTGGTTATGCCGTTCCCGCCTATAATTTTAACAATATGGAACAGCTTCAGGCAATTGTACTTGCCTGCGTTCAAACTAATTCACCCGTGATTATGCAAGTGAGTAATGGCGCGCGAAAATATGCCAATAGCACTATGCTGCGTTACCTTGCTCAAGGTGCTGTGGCCATGGCGCGAGAACTTGATTCGAATATCCCGATCTGTTTGCATCTTGACCACGGTGATTCGTTTGAGCTGTGCAAAAGTTGTATTGATAACGGTTTCTCGTCAGTGATGATCGATGGTTCCCATCTTAGCTACGATGACAATGTCGCATTAACGCGTAAAGTGGTTGAGTATGCACATCAGTTTGATGTCTCGGTAGAGGGTGAATTGGGTGTGTTGGCAGGAATCGAGGATGATGTGGTCGCTGAAGAATCAACCTACACCCAACCTGAAGAGGTGGAAGATTTTGTTGCTAAGACTGGCGTCGATTCGTTAGCGATATCCATTGGTACCAGTCACGGTGCTTACAAGTTTAAACTTGCTGAGGGCGAAGAGGTGCCGCCACTACGATTTGATATCCTTGAAGACGTTGAGAAGCGTATCCCCGGCTTTCCGATTGTTCTGCATGGTGCTTCCAGCGTTGTCCAAGAATATGTTCAGTTAATTAATCAGTATGGTGGCCATTTAGACGGTGCTGTCGGAGTTCCCGAGGCGCAATTACGACTGGCAGCAAAAAGTTCCGTATGTAAGATTAATATCGATTCTGATGGTCGTTTGGCGATGACCGCTAAAGTCCGCGAATTTATTGCTAACAATCCAAGCGAGTTTGATCCCCGCAAATTTTTAGGTGCTGGTCGTGATGAACTGGTCGCTTTGATGACTCATAAAAATGAGTTTGTACTCGGCAGTGCTGGTAAAGGGTAGGTGGTTGTCGGACATCCTCCTAGTTGAGGAATTCTTTTCGTTTGATAAAATAATAACTATGGGTTATCTTTTAAAGATAACTTAAATAGTTTTATTTCTTCAAGGAGAGTCACGATGATAAGTAAAGCAATGACCGAAGCATTAAACGAGCAGATGAATTTTGAGTTTTATTCATCGACCATTTACCTTTCTATGAGTGCATATTGTAACCACAAGGGCTTGGATGGTTTTGCTTCGTGGTTTTATAACCAATATAAAGAGGAGATGATTCATGCGATGAAAATGTATGATTATATCCTCGATCAAGGTCATGCCGTCGAGTTGGCAGCGTGCCCTAAGCCTGAAACCGATTTCGGTAGTGCTCTCGACATTTTTGAGACCACACTTGGTCATGAACGTGAAGTGACAAAGCGGATTTATGCTCTTGTTGATTTGGCTCTTGAAGAGCGCGATCNNTGGTTTGTTAACGAGCAAGTGGAAGAGGAATCAACGGTGTGCAGTATTATCGACAAGCTTAAGCTTGTTGAGGGTACAGGTAATGGTATTTTTATGCTGAATAATGAACTTGGTCAACGCCCTGCACCAGCAGCAACTGTTTAATTATTTGATTAATATAGTGATCGACAACAAAGGAGTATGACATGGAACAGTATATTTGTGATCCTTGTGGTTATATTTACGATCCTGCTGAAGGCGATCCAGATTCAGGCATTGCAAATGGGACTGCTTTTGACGATCTTCCCGATGATTGGTGTTGCCCTGTGTGCGGTGTTGGCAAAGAGGATTTTTTACCTTATTCAGAATAAATAGGTGTCTCACTTAATAGTTGTCGAATTGCGGCAAGCGAGCGTGTTCAAGTAACGACAAAGGCCCGATAGATTACTCTATCGGGCCTTTTTCGTTGTTAATTATTTTAGAATTGAATGGCGATTTTTAACGGTTCACCACCGCGCAGGAAAGACAATAGCAGGCTGTCACCCGTCTGGCACTGACTGACAGCATAGATCACATCAAATGGCGTGCTCACTGTCGTGTCGGCAATTGCTATGATATGATCACCAGCCAGAAGGTTGTAGCGCTCGGCGACACTGTCCTTAATTACCTCTTTAATGGTCACGACGCCATCGCTCTCATCTAACATAATACCTAGCTGCTGTCGTTCGGGGCCCGCTTCGTAGCGAGTGTAGACGAGGTAATGATAGGTTGGAAGTGGAACTTCTGGCAGTCTGACATCCATGTACTTCTCTTTTTTGCTGTCA
>MAXR01000402.1 GCA_001751155.1 Desulfuromonadales bacterium C00003068
GAAGCACTTAGCTTAAGTTTTGGAGCTTTGGCAAGTTACAATCAATCTAGTGATTACGCTGTAGGTGACTACGATGAATTCCACGATTATGAGTTAAGTGTTGGACTTGATTTCGCAGTGACCGATGCGATTAGCGTTGGTGCTTCATTTATTTTCTCTGAAGGTCTAAGTGATGAAGCACGTGATGCGATCGATTCTGAGATGGCTTCAGGTATGTCCGTTGCTTTTAATTTCTAAATTGCTGTTGTTTAACTTATAGATAAAACGCAACAAAGCCGATTCAGGGAGGCATCCGAATCGGCTTTGTTTATTTTCTCAACGGAACTTTTGGAGACGGGACGAACCCCATCAACGGCCGCAGTATGGGTAAATCACTGAAAAATCGAACTGTCGGCAACGCGTTGAGAAAGCTCTCGGTATGAAAGATCCGTGATTCCCAGAAGAATAGAGTAGCGCAAAGCCAAGCGTAACGCTTTGTACCGTTGTTCACTACATTCACCAGGACTAGAACGCTCCGATGATTCAAGATACTGAGCAATCATTTGATGTTCAATTCCAGTTGTCGTCAGGATGTTATCCATCTCTTCGATCATGGTGCGGAACTCACGATAATCTTGTGTTTAGGTTATGTTACCAAAATTCTATGATAAGCCTGAATTGGAAGAGTTCGGTTGGTTGCCTAGAGAAGATTTGAATCAACTTAGCCATAAAGAAAAATGGTCAAGTAAAGCATAATGTAGCTAACTCATTAATGGACAAGGACATGAGCCACTTCAAAAAAACCAGTAATATCATATCGCGTAAAGTGGCGAGTGGATGGATGGAAAAACCCAAAAAGCCCTCAACTGAATTCAGCTAAGGGCTTTAAAATGTAAATGGTGCGCCAGGAGAGACTCGAACTCCCGGCCCTCTGATTCGAAGTCAGATGCTCTATCCATCTGAGCTACTGGCGCAATTGATGTAGGTTATCTCCCATTTAAGCGGTGATGTCAACAATCACATGTTCTGCGCAGCACATCAGCCCACCTATCACACCTAAAATAGCATACCTGGGAAACCACAACTAAGTGTTCGAAGCGGTTCGTGGCGATAATTCCACTATTCAATATCCAAATTTTGTGAATCTCACAACATATAACTTTAATGGTAGTCACTTTTTTAATCTCTTGCTAATTCTGAATTTGATATATTTTTCATAGAATGGTATAGAGATAGAAGACCATTTCATCATAATACAACTTTTTGTTATTGTTCAGTTTTTAGCCAAAATTGGTTGTCAGTTACAGTATGTATTCCATATCGGTGTATTCCACTACGAGTTAAATAGTGATGATCTTAACTTCGCCCTGTTCAATATTCTATCTTGTCCTAAACGGAGGCTAATAATGAAAACTATCGGATTAATTATAGTGCTGGCGACGGCGCTAACCCTACACGGTTGTAGCAGTGACAACAATCATCATTCCGTGTCAAACGAGGCAGTTTATCCAGCGGATATCGAGAGTTTGCACGCAACGTATTTCAATGAAGCTGATGGTTCAGAAAAGCAAACGATTGACCTCGAAATCTCCTATGCCGATGATGGGAAGATTGACGGCCAGGTGATCATAAGCTCGTTCGGAGGGACGGCCTTTCATACGATGATCTCTCAGTACAACGGTAACGGCGATGTGGAGCAAGAGACCTTCAGAGATGACATGGATGAAGAAACATCCTCATCCTATTACAGTTATAATACCGTTGATGATCTTATCGAGCGTTACTCTATTGTGAGTCCCGATGATTTGGCAGCACCACAATCGGTTGTTGTTACGAACTATTCGTATGATATCGCTGGAAATGAAGTCACCAAAATCGTTCAAAAGACGGTGGACAATGTTCCCGTTTTTGAAGATAGCTACACGGTGACATCCACCTATGATAACGCGGGGGAAAAAGTGTTGCGCGTAACAGAATACGATACCAACGGCGATGGTGATATCGACAAATCAACGACAATGAGCTTTATTTATGACGAGGATGGGCGATTAGCTTCCACTCTCAGGGTACGAACAGGGATCGATGTATACGAAACAAACGAATATACCTACAACGACGATGGCCTTATCGCACAACGTGACACCACCTACGATGATGGCAGTGATGGCCAACTATACGAGAAACATATCAGTGCTTATCGTTATATTGATAACACTTATCCATTGGACTCGACACATACAGCAATTTTGTATGATGCAGATGAGAACATTATAGCGCATGCGGTGCGGTTGATAACGTACAGCTATGATGACGATCATTTGTTGTTAACGTATCTTCTCGAAGATACCGACCCGCTTAATTCAGATCAACTGATGAACTCAGAACTCTGGGAGTTTAGTTACGACGAAGATGGTCGTGGAGCGACTACGGAATCTTGGATTGATGCTGATGGAGATGGAGATGGTGAATCGTATCTTGCGGTGTCTGGTGTGCTGTCCATGCGCTCAGCCGACACATTGACTCAACTCTATCATTTTCCGCTCAAAGATGATGTTTATCACGCAGTACCGTTGTCTTTTGCTATCGCCTCGGGGCTCATTTTTGAGTAATTAATTTTGGAGACTTCTATTTTGAGAATGAAACACTTTCTGCCATTCGTATTGATCTTGAGCCTTTCATTGTGGGGCTGTAGCAATAGCTCCCACAACTCAACGGAACCACTCACCATTTCTGTTGTCGAAATGAGCCCCAATAGTTTTGTTGCTAGCGGTGAGATCGTCGGCATTGATGTGGATATCGCCACAGCGGCAATGGATGCTGCGGGTATCGACGCCAACGTTGTGATGGAAGATTTTTGGACGGATGCTTACGATAAAACACTGAATGGCACGAATCGCGCGTTGCTAGGCATCGGCTACTCTGCTGAACGGCAAGAGCTGTTCAAATGGGCCGGGCCAACCAGTTCATCGGGTTATTATATTTTTTCAAAAACCGCAACAGGATTAGGTTCAGCCCTCGGTTTGGATGGCTCTAAGGCTCTCGACTCCATTGCCGTTGTCACTGGCTGGCTGGAAACAACGAGCCTTGAAGATCTGGGTTTTGAAAATCTGGTGTATTACGCGACTTATGATGACGCTGTTGCGGCATTGCTAGATGATGACGTTGTTGCCATTGCCAGCGATGGCAAACAGTTAGCTTATCGGTTACAGGGA
>MAXR01000403.1 GCA_001751155.1 Desulfuromonadales bacterium C00003068
GCCATAGACCGGCATAGGTCCGCCGTGCCCGCGCAGCCCTGTACGACCATCGATGATATGAATAACGCGGAGCATCGGAAACTCTCCGTGGTTATTAATCGATAATTGAGTAAGGTCGGCTATTTTGTCCGTTATCATTTCACTTAACGGTCCATTACCTTCTGCAAGCGGCCCATGACACGTGGCGCAAAACGTCATGTAGGCCTCTTCACCTAAATCGAATGCACCATGCTGGTCTGCCAGCGTTATTGTCGGGGTAGTAGTAGCCATCCCAAAACCGAGGGTAGCCGCTATTATAACTGATCTTAAATGCATCTTCTCCTCCTTATAAGTCACTCTACGTACCAAGAGGCGGATCTGCCTCGGCACAAATTTTATAGAAAATGGAAGAATTTACATTGATTCACGTCAATAGGCTTCGAATTGGGGCATAAGCCGAATGGTGCCTATGCCTCAACGGATGAAGGTTAGCAAAGCCGTACATACGCATTGTGTACGCAATGTGCATACTGAAAACGTCCCCAAAATCCCAGAAGTTAACGCTATGAACCCGCGAGTTCTTCCAGCTCCATCCACTCTTCTTCCATTTTCGCCAATATTTTGTGACGTTCCACCAAAGCATCCATGGCCTACTGGAATTTCACTGGGTGATCAGTGCGTTGGGTATGTGCTCCGCACGTACCGTCTGCCCTCAACCGCAAAACGGTGCGTGGAGACCACGCACCCTACGGGTAAAGGTCATACACTTACCCACAAGGCGGGCAAAAACCTTTGCCCGCCAAGCTTACATCGCCTACTTCTGAATCGATTCCAGATATAAGGCTATCGATAGCATCTGGCCTCGGATAACGGCTTCAGCAGCGTGTGGAGGACCGTAAATGCCGGGATCAAACATATAACCGAAGGTTGGCATCGGACCTTCGTGTCCAGGCAATCCGCTACGACCGTCAATGGTGTGAATCACATCAAGCATAGGGAATACCCCGCCATTGTTTGCCGACAGTTCTGTAAGATTGGCGATTTCGACATTCAATAACGGCTGAAGTGATCCACCTCCGGCACCAGCCAAACCATGACAATCCGAACAATACGCGATGTAGGATTTCTCCCCCAGATCGCCCGCGTCCCCCTGCTGTGCAAATACCGGAGATGATCCGGTCATTCCAAGACCAAGAACAGCAGCAAAAAAGATAGATTTAATATGCATTTTATCCTCCTATTTCATAACTCGAAAAACGAAGAGGCAGCTCGCCTCTTCGTATTGCTATTGCTGGACAGATTCCAGATACAAGGCAATTGCCAGCATCTGGCCGCNNCCATAATCTTCTGAGAAGAAAATATCACCATACACTGGCATTGGCGCATCATGCGCCCGCATTCCTGTACGTCCGTCGATGGTGTGTATCACTCTGAGCATCGGGAATTCACCATGGTTATCCGCCGATAATTGGGTGAGGCCTGGAATTGTAACCGTCAACAGATCGCCAAACGCTCCGTCACCTTCTGCGGTTTTCCCATGAAATGTCGAACAATACGTCATGTATGATTGCTCGCCCAAGCCACTAGCACCATCTTGCTGTGCTACTGCGGGAAACGCGCCAACCATTCCAAGACCAAGAACGGTAGCAAATATTGCNNCTAGTTATTTAACTAAACAAAAGGCGCTAACGCCTGATTCAAATCTTATCAAATTCGGAAATCATGACATTGATTTGCGTCAATTTGATTAGTGTATTGTAATGGCAGTGTTAACCGAAAAGGTTAACAAAGTCACCTGCAAGATCGTATGTACGCATTGCGTATGGGTTGTGTACGCATTGTGCACACGAAAAACCGGGCAAAATCCCAAAGGTTAACGTCAGGAATTGGAGCGATCTTCCAGTTCCATCCACTCCTCTTCCGCGTTCGAAAGCGCCTCGTGGCGTTCCACCAGTGCGTCGGTGGCTTTCTGGAATTTCACGGGGTGGTCCGTGAACAAATTCGGGTCCGACATGAACACTTCCAGCTTGGCGATTTCGGCCTCGAAACGGGCGATAATGCCGGGTAGTTCTTTCAAGCGGTTCTCTTGCG
>MAXR01000404.1 GCA_001751155.1 Desulfuromonadales bacterium C00003068
GCTTTTTTAGCCGCCGTTTTCTTCGCTGGCGCCTTTTTCACGGGTGTTTTTTTCGCCGCTGCCTTTTTAGCCGGCGCTTTTTTTGCTGCTGCTTTGGTGGGTTTTTTTACCGGCGGAACGATCACAACTTCCCAATCGCATTCCTCCTGTTGACACTTATGGACCGTGCCAAAGCGTTTGGTTGTTTTTTCAACCGTCAGCGGGAACGAACACTTCGGGCATGGTTGCTCTAATGGTTGATCCCATAACGCAAATTTGCATTTCGGATATTGATTACAGGAGAAGAATATTTTGCCATAGCGGCTTTTTTTCTCCATCAGTTCGCCATCGTCGCAATTGGGGCAATTGATACCGAGAGCTTTTGGTTTAACTAGCGGCTGAATATTTTTACACGCTGGATAACCTGAACAGGCGAGAAATTTGCCGTAACGTCCTATTTTAATCAACATCGGCGCGTCACATTTTTCGCACTTTTGATCTGAAATCTCTGGTTCCTCTTGTTCGGCACCGTCCAGTGGTTCGGTATGGCGGCAATCGGGGAAACCACTGCAGGCTAAAAACTTGCCAGAGCGACCGAGTTTAATGACCAGTTCCTTACTACATTCTGGGCAAATTTTATCCGTTTTTTCAGTGGTAATATCGGCTTTGTTGATCTCTTTCTCTTTTTGTTGTAGCAGGGCGACAAAGGGTTCCCAGTATTCTTTGAGCAGCGGCTTCCATTTTTTTTCACCACGAGAGACTGCATCGAGTTCCTCTTCGAATTTGGCGGTGAAATCGTAATCGACATATTTGGTAAAGTGATTACTGAGTAAGTCGCTGACAACGATACCAATATCTTCGGCATAAAATGCACGCTTTTCGAGGCGGACATAATTACGGGTAACGAGAGTATTCATGATTGAGGCATAGGTTGATGGCCGACCAATGCCATGTATTTCAAGGTTTTTCACTAAACTCGCTTCAGTGTAACGTGGTGGCGGCTGAGTAAAGTGCTGGTTCGGGCACAGCTCTTGGCACGAGATCTCCTCGTTTTGTTCCAAGGCGGGCAGCATCCCCTCTTCATCCTCTTGGTCTTCGTCATCCGTTCCTTCAATGTAGAGTTTCATGAAACCAGCGAAACGGATGATTTGACCTGTGGCGCGGAAACTGTAAACCTTGTCGGCACCCTGAGTGACGATATCGACGCTTGTGGCATCAAGGCGAGCGAGGGCCATCTGTGAGGCAACAGTACGCATCCAAATGAGACGATAGAGCTTGTATTGGTCCGAACTCAGGGCTGATTTAATTTTTTCAGGATGGTTGACAATGCCCGTGGGTCGTACCGCCTCATGCGCCTCTTGGGCATTTTTTGCTCGGCTTTTAAACACGCGCGGTTTAGCGGTGGCGTATTCCTCACCATACATTGCGGTGATCACCTCACGCGCTTCATCGGTTGCTTGTGTCGATAGAGCAACTGAATCAGTACGCATGTAGGTAATTAAGCCTACAGGGCCGTCGCCAATGTTGATCCCTTCATAAAGCTTTTGGGCAATAGTCATGGTTTTGCGCGCCGAGAAGCCAAGTTTGCGGCTCGCTTCCTGTTGCAGGGTACTGGTGGTAAAGGGGGCTGCTGGGGTGCGTTTTTTCTCTTTGCAGACGACCGATTCAACATGAAGAGGATGACCGCTAATCGCATCAACAAGTGCTTGAGCTGAATCGCTATCGGGAATTGCATATTTGGTAAGCTTATCGCCATCTACCGCTTGTAGTTTGGCTGCGAATCCTTTACCAAGGCAATTGGCCAGCTGACTCTCAATGCTCCAGTACTCACGCGAATTAAATGCGCTGATCTCTTTTTCACGTTCACAAATCAGGCGTAATGCCACGGATTGAACGCGACCGGCAGAGAGACCGTAGCGTATTTTTTTCCATAAAAATGGTGACAGCGTAAAGCCAACAAGGTAGTCAAGAATCACTCGGGCCTGTTGAGCATCAACCAGTTCGTGAGAAATTTTGTGTGGATTAGCAACGGCTGCGAGAATAGCAGGCTTAGTGATCTCGTGAAACGTTACCCGTTTAACAATTGGTTTTTTCCCTTTTTCCGAGATACCAAGCGCTTCGAGAAGGTGCCATGCAATGGCTTCACCTTCGCGGTCGAGGTCAGTTGCGAGAAGCAATTCTTCACATTGGGCCACTTCTTTTTTGAGCAGATCAATATGCTTTTTGCTTTCAGGCATAATCTGGTAGTTGGGGACAAACCCTGCTTCAACATCAACAGAACCTGTTTTGCTGGGTAAGGCGCGCACGTGGCCATAGGAGGCCAGAACTTTATAGCCTTCGCCGAGAAATTTTTCGATGGTTTTCGATTTTGCCGGTGATTCCACAATTACCAGTGAGCGTGCCATGAATTGGTCCTTGAGTGGTTAGTCGGTGCAACGGATGGTTGCACAATAAATATAAGCTGAACGAAAAACTGCTGGCAGTACCAGCAGAACGATGAGCTTAATGATATAATTTGTCGAGTTTATCTTCGAAGATGCAGTCAATCTCGCGAAAGTGGTCATGCTGTATACTTGCAAACAGTGAGAGTATTGTGATCGATTTGATCTCTTCTAAGCTGTTTTGCCCCTCATCATCCTGACACGCTCTAATAATGATCTCCTCTTCAATGTCGCTAGGGAGGATCCCTTTCATGCGTAGTCCCGTCAAAAAACCTTGTGCTTCAATTGACAGTTTTTTTTGTTCTAACGGCGAAAAAACTCTTAACTGGGGTGGTCTGAGTTGCTTCAGTAGCACAGGGCTGGTGCTGAGCGTTATGGTCTCCATCCACGTGAACGCCTCATTGATCTCCTTCTCTTCAAATCCTGCACCGAGAAGTTCTTCAACAATTTCACGTTCATTGGAAAAATCGTGCTCATTCATGAAATATTGAGCAATAATTCCAACAATAATCAGTACTCGCTCGTTCAAAATATACCTACGATCATTAGGTCTAACCTCATACGTTTGACCTTATATTTAAGCCGCAGAACCACGTATATAGCGGCCTCCAGGTTGTGATGAAGCTAGTCCTTCTAGCTCTAAGTGCAGCACGATAGCCGAAACCTCCATAGCTGTCAAGCCACTTTCCTGAGCGAGTTGGTCGAGATGGAGTGGTGTGGCATGGAGTAAATCGAATACCTTGTTTTGCTCGGCACTGAGTTTTGTTTGGTCATATTTAGGCGGTTGTTTTATGTGCTGCGGGTAGGTGTCGATGTGGCAGAAATTCAAAATATCTTCCGCTTCAGTGATTAATATTGCTCCCTGTTTGAGCAGTTGAAGGTTCCCTTGGCAGTACTTACTGAAAACAGATCCCGGTGCAGCATAGACATCACGCCCTTGTTCTAAAGCGAAATCGGCAGTGATCAGGGAGCCGCTGGCAACGGTGGCCTCGGCAATGAATACCCCGTGACTGAGTCCACTGATGATGCGATTTCGTGCAGGAAAGTGGCCAGGG
>MAXR01000405.1 GCA_001751155.1 Desulfuromonadales bacterium C00003068
GATCAACTCGCGATTACTACAGCTAAGGAGGCTGTCGAGCTTAGCAAAAAGCTACTGCTAAACCGTCTAATCGGTGCATGTTCCCTCACGTTTTCGACAGTGTGGGTAGGTGATGAGCCGTTGTAATGGGCGTTGGTGACATAGAATGTCCCCTTGGGGTTTCTAATTGGATCAATCGTAAAAAAGGCCGACACCTTTCAGAAAAGTAGTCGGCCTTTTTTAGGTGTGTATTCAGTGAAATCAAGAATAATGTCACAGGTTCACTGATGAAACTTTTTATGTTGTAAATGCGGTGAGAAAATTGCGGTTATAGCTCAAATTCCTCAGCATCATCGTAAGGTGCAGTTCTTCTACCCAGCAAAGCAATAATTTTTCCAGTAACGAAACCCGTGATAATTGCTACCAAAATCGTAATTCCGATACCGGCTAGCTGGTTACCTTTGTTGATACCATCGACAATAAAAATAGCAGCGAGTCCACCAAACAGTCCAGGCAGGCCGTGTAGATTCATAACACCACAGGTGTCAATACCTTTAATGAGTTTTTCAACTTTTCCTTGCAACACGGCAAACCCAAAGGTCGATAGTCCACCAGCAATGATGCCGATAGCAAAAGCTTGAGGCCAACTAGCAAGATCACAGGTAGAACCAATAGCGACACCACCCGCCAGTGCAGCATTGGCGATATCTGCAGCGTCGATTTTGCCACGTAAATAAATGCTGGCAAAGTAGGTCGCAATGGTTGCGCCGCAAAGGGCAAGTATCACGTTGATAGCAGTATGCGGTATCAGCTCTGGGGCAACTAAAGCCGAGCAAAAGCTTGGCCAGAACAACCAGAGGATCATACTGCCGAGCAATGAAAAACGATCACTGGTATCGTCCGCTTCTATTGGTATATCAATCTCTTTTGGGGTGGTCATGGTCATGATCACACCAAGGCCGAATATTGCTCCGAAAGCATGAATAACGACCGATCCGCCCATATCAACAAAGCTACCGTGAGCGATTAAACCAAAGCCGTGATCAAGAATAATCCATTCGTTAAAAGCATAACAGGGAACGAAGAGGAGGCCGAGGAGTATGTATTGCCCCATCTTTAATCTGCCAAGGGGGGCTCCAGCACAAATGAGTAGGCTCGCTGCAGCAAATTCTGCAAGAATCAAGCTGTCAATTTCGGAACCTGAACCGCCTAGAATTCCTAAACTATCTTTTAAAATATAAAGGGGCAGCGCGACACTAACTAAAAGATACGTTGCCGTTACGGCAGAACGGCCATATTTCTTGACGAACACCATCAGAAAGCCGAAACCCGCTAATAACATAGCCATAATATGAATTGCACGATTATATTTCTGTACTTCTACTACATGGCCCAGCTCCGTTGCATTGCCAATACTCACAAACAAGAAGATGCTTGCAAGTGTCAAAAATAATCTTATGTGCGATTTGGTCTTGTTCATGATAGGGACTGTCTCCTTGGTTCAGTTGAGGGTTGTTTTATGATAATTAGCAACCCGATACGTGTCAGACAAAATCTTTTGTTTTATGGATCTTTAAGTTGTATACAAAAAACGCATCAGATATCAAGGACCCCATTAAGTCAATAAAAACCCTTGTAATTCAAGGTAAGTATATTCTGGAGACGATATGCGTGGAAAGATAAAGTAAGTACATGGGTGCAATATGGGAACATAGTCATCACGATAATTTGATGGTCGGCCAATGATTTTTGTTAATGAGGTGGTGGGTTGGTGATGAGCTATTGTCATGGAATTGGTGATATACAATGAAGCCTTTTGATTTTTAGCAGGCGGGAATTCAGAGATTTTATATCGTTTCGTCACTCCCGCGAAGGCGGGAGTGACGAACTTATTTGTTGCTAACGGGTGCACAGTGCTAATAAGGACATATTTTGTCCACCAAGGTCAAACGGTGACTTTTTCTCGCACCCAGATTTTGCGTTAAAATTCTGCTCGTATGGCTTCAATGGCAGGTTTTCCGTCGGGTCCTTTGACCCCTTCAAGCCAGACAGTTACGGTGTCGAGGTTTGCAGAAATCCAATCATGTGCTACCTTCTCTGGCTCAACGTTATCGTAGCTAAATGAATAGATCCACTGACTTTCAGTAGCAGCAGAAACCTTGAAGTGCTGCAGAAATTTGTATGCTTCGGGAAATTGTACGGAAAAGTCCTTACTGACAACGGTGTCGATAGATGGCTCGTTGACGAATTTCTCCGTTCCAGGTACACCCTCTAAGTACCTGATGTCATAAATGGTGTTCATCCAGTGTGGTCCCCAGCAGCCAAAAGTGACCCACTTCTGTTGTTTTATCTTCGAGCCTACCTCCATCATCATGGCCGCCAAGTTGCTGCCAACCTGTTCCCAATCCTTCAGTCCGGCGATATCCTGGTCTATGATCTTTTCCATCGCGGTGTTCATGCCGGA
>MAXR01000406.1 GCA_001751155.1 Desulfuromonadales bacterium C00003068
GCTTCCACGCTAATTGAAAGGCAATTGCCGTTTTACCGGTGCCGGTCGCCAATGTCAGTAGAATGCGTGGCTGACCTGCGGCAACGGCTTCAAGGGCAGCATTAATCGCGTTGTGTTGATAATAACGCGCTTGCCACGTACCGCCTTTATCCTCAAAAGGGATCGCCGCAAACCGGTTACGCCATTCATTTTGTTCAGCAAAGGTTGCATGCCACAACTCATCAGGGCTGGGGTAGTGGTCAATATGGCCCTCTTTTCCGGTCTCCATATCTATTTGATAAATACCATCGCCATTGGTCGAATAGCTAAAGCGCGTTTGCAGTGTTGTCGCATAACGCTTGGCCTGTGCTACCCCTTCGGTATCAGCGAGGTCGCGGCGCTTGGCTTCGATAACCGCCAGCTTATGACCACGATAGCTCAACACATAATCGGCAATATCTTGTTTGGTACGTTTCCCTGCACCTTGGAGCCGCCCTAAGGTAATCACCTCGCGGCCAACACGGCTGCCGTCAACGACACCCCAACCTGCTGTTTTCAGGGCGGGATCAATCAGTTCGGCACGCGTTTCAGCTTCATTCATGATTGAATCTTTCGTGGTGGTGCATAATATTTTTGCTTTGGGCTGGTCGGCTTGTCTGGCATTGTTAATTTCAGTAGCCCCTTTTCCAACAATGGTTTGAGAATTTCAGCCCTGAAGTGCTCCCTGTGCTTCAGGTCGAGAAACGCTTGCATCTCCTCTCGACTCTTCGGTTCTGAACAATACCTTAGTAATTTCTCGGCTTGCTCGGTAGCTTGCTCGGTAGCTTGCTCGGTAGCTTGCTCGGCAATTTCTACCGGCGCTTTTTCTGCCAATGACAGCACAAAACGAAAGATATCCCCCTCTACTAACTCTGGATTGTGTCCAGCATAGGCATGGCAGTATTTAAACAACTTACGCACCCCAGAACCCAGTTCATCAGCACGGCCAATCTCTTTAAAAAAGCGAGCAATCACGGGATTCTTTGGAAAAGGTGAAAACCGATCTGGCACGATCAAACCGTGACCGTGGGGCCGGTTGCTGTTTTCTGCCATCACCCGCTCTGCTTCAATCACCAGTTTGGCTGGAAAGGCGTTCAGGTATTCACGGTGGATAAGCATGTTCGCCGCTACTTCTCGAAAAATATGGTCGCGAATGCTGATCCGTTGATCCCCTTCCAGATAGAAGCTGTCGGGTAGATGTTTGGCAACAAACGCCATCAAACGATCATAACTCTCGATCAGATTGGTGCGAATATCGTCACGGTCATCGTAGCGATCCAGATCATCGCGACGTAAAATGGCATCGGTACGGTGATGTGGCAGAACCGATAGCAGAACGTCATCCTTAGCCAACAATAGTACCGCCGCTAAGGTGAAGCCCTCCTTATCGCTCTGAAAATCACGCAGGTAGAGCTGGGCACTTTTCAACATCTCCAAATCACTCATCTCCTGCCAAGGGTGTCCGGGGCGTTGAATAACGGCTAACTTTCTGGCACGGGCGATCAAGTCTGTGCGTAAATCGCTTAATTTAACATAGGGGAAAACCCGATTCTCCGAATAAGTTGTTTGCTTACGCTGATACAGCGCCGCTACTAGTTGAGTATTGTCGGTGATGTTAAAGTCACCATCTTCGTTGCGGTCAATGATCTTGCCGTTGCAGCGATGCACCTGCGAGCTTTCTGGCACGTACACATGCAGAATGGCTTTGCCGTCAATGGTGAACTCTTCAATGGACAGGTAAGAAGTGGGATTAATTTTTTGTGGACTGTTAAGAGCGGAAACGAAATCTTTTTTGATCTGCTCAATCGCGCCTACGTCAACGCCTGTCACTTGGCCATCGTCGCTAACACCGAGTAACAGGTCACCACCGCAGCGATTTAAAAAAGCGCAGACACTTTCATAAACATCGCGATTCAAGGCGTTGCGGCAGGTTTTGAACTCCACCTGTAAACCTTCTCCGTCGATCAGCAGTTCACGTATGCGTACTTCATTCATGGTATGGCCTCTTTAACTGTTGATTAACTGGTGGCGTTTCAGTCGGTTACAATTTGTAACCGACTAGCTGATAACTATTGCAGCTACCGTTTATGGTTTACCCTTCACCGTCTTCTAACAACTTTTTAAGATGCTGATCAAAATCAGATTCAAACAGTTGATCCTGTACAATACGATATTTTTCAAATTCACTCTCAGCAAACGCCTTGGCAATGGCTTGTGTAACCTTGCCAGAATTCTCTAGAATCTCACGTTCGTTAAAGCGTAAAAAGGCATTCAACTTAGCGGACCAATCCTCCATCGTTAGCGGAATATTGCGCTCTGCTTGGTCTTCAGCATAATCGAGGTACATGGTGACAATGCGATCAAGCGCCGATAACTCCTTTTTAGTGAGATAATTTTTGGCGATACTCACATCAGGTTTTAAA
>MAXR01000407.1 GCA_001751155.1 Desulfuromonadales bacterium C00003068
CTTCGGTTGCAAGCCTCGGCAAGCCTGCCCGCGATCATTAGCGCGTGATCCAGAGATTCAAGTTGGCATGGGCCGGCGATAATAGTTAACGGCAAGTTATTGGCGATCTTCACGTCACCAACTTGTACGGTTTTACACATCGCTAAACGCTTACCTGCTCTCGAAGGATAGCAACGGTTAACGAAAGCATAATATATATTCCCATGAAGATTATGAATGCCAAGATAGTACTCTCCATCTTGCGCGGATACGTGGGCACATCGGGCGCGACCGGCGTTACACCAATGCTCAAATACCGAACCTGCCGGTTGGCATCCACACGGGCAGTTTCCAGAAGTTGCAACGATTGTTGGAGCATTAGTTGGCGGGTCAGCATATTCGTTTCGGCAATCTGCAATTCGCCCGAAATCGTAGCCAATGAAACACTACCAGCAGTCGTTTCCGTTAATTTTTGTCGCAAGATAGCAACGCGATCCACACGGCGATCAATCTCGCGCTGCAGGATGTCTGAGCGGATTTCGTTGGGGTTCGGATTGTCGAGAATTTCTGCGAGATCCAACAGTTTATCCTCGATTTGCAACTCCAATGAATTGATAATACCCATCTGTGCTGCAATTTCAGCTTCTGCGCTTAATACACCACGCGATTGTTGCAGGCGCAAAACTTCAGCTTGCGCGTTAAACATCTCGGCCTCGGCTGTGTCATATGCCGACTGGGCGCCTTTCATTTGATCTTCGCGCAATCGTTGTGACAGTTCGTCCACACGCTCTTCTGCGAAGCGAATCAAGGCATTAGAGAACGCTTGGGAAACTTCAGGTGTCGTTGCTATCACCTCCAGATGGATGACGCCTTCGGTTAAATCATAGCCGACCTTTACGTTTTCTTCATAAAGCTTGAATGCGTCTTCCAGACTGGCGTCCTTTGGCAAACGCTGCAAATCGTCGATGAAATCCTGTTGAAAATGGGCGCGGTAGCCTAACTCTTCATCCAGACGCAGCATCGCTTCGCGCGACGTCAGATAACCTTGCACCGTTATAGAATCCGCGGAATTTGCAAACCCCGTACCGGAAAACAGCCCACCCAGCGCACTTGCACCCGCCGCTTCGGATTTCTGGATAACGAATTGCGATTCCGTTTCGTACATATCCGTGGCTTCGGTGTAATAGTATCGCCCCACCAGAAAGGTCGGCAGAGCCACGAAAAACAAAAGGCGCAGCATAAGCAGGAACAAACGAACACGGCGTCGGCGGATCAAATCCCGCTGAATCGCGTGCACTTCGGCGAGGCGCTCCGCGTCATTCAACATAAAGTTTGCCGAAACCTGATCGGCCAAATCTGTACCATCTTGCGGTGCTGGCGTGTTTTCCCCCGCCTTGCCTGCGTTAATCAACGATACATCATCGTTAAGAACATCAACCCCGAGTTCTTCCAGCAGTCGCGCGGCATGTTCGTCATCAATTGCTTCAAGCCCGATACGGCGTGCTTTTTGGCGCGCCTTGCGCAGGTATGCACGTGTACGTTTAGGCGGCATCTTGTTTTCATCATCCGGCGGGGTTTGATCACTAGCCATTATAATTATACATCTCTTTTGCTTTTTCGAGCGTATCGAACATATGCAACCTGCCGTTTCTTAGAACAGCTGCGGAGGAACAATACTGCTCAAGTATACTCGGACTATGTGAAACAATGACAACTGTCGACCGCTTAAGCCTCTCTCGCAAAACATTACCTGCTTTACGGTTAAATTCCACATCCGAAGTCCCCGGCATACCTTCGTCTATAAGGTAGATGTCAAAATCCAGTGCCAAGAGTAAAGAAAACGTAAACCGCGCCCTCATTCCGGCGGAATAGGTGCTTAACGGCATCTCAAAATACTCTTCCAGCCCTGCGAGATACCGGCAAAACGCCTCCACATAATCAGGATCAAGGCCGTATATTCGTGCAATGTAGCGAGCATTCTCCCCCGCCGAATGACTACCCACAACGCNNCCATAAAGCCCAAAGGAAACGAAATGCGCGAACTGCGGAAAATCTTACCTTCGTCCGGTTGTTCCAACCCTGCCATCATGTTGATGATCGTGGTTTTACCCGTACCGTTAGGCGCAAGTATTCCCATGGAACGCCCAAGTTCGATTTTGAAGTTCGCCTGATCCAAAATGACTTTGCGCTGGGTGCCAGTCCAGAATGATTTGCTAACATTTCTAAATTCGATCATTCTTAGGCTCGTATTATTAAGGGGACGTTAACCGCGCTATTTCAGCTTATGCCAACTTGTATCAACAAATTGCTAACAAACACAGCATCAAATAATATGCAAATCGGTTGCGTTCCCTTGTGCGTTCAAGCATATGATACAGTAACTATTGTGTGACAGGATTTGGCCCTCATCTAAAGGCTACATCCAAATCAGATCAAAGGAAACAAGGTGCGAATAATAGGAGCAATCATTGTTTTTCTTGGACTTTGGCTGCTTCTGTCCGGCATTTACAAACCTTTAACGGTTGGCCTCGGCGTCGTTTCTACATTATCCGTCATTTTCATCATCAACCGAATGGATTCCATTGATGGTGATCGCGTAGAAATCCATCTAAAACCTCTTGAATTCCTTAAATATCAAGGCTGGCTGCTAGTTGAGATTGCCAAAGCTAACTGGGCTGTTACAAAAATCATTCTCAACCCTTCAATGCCAATCAAGCAACATATGTTTTCTGTGCCTTACACACAGAAATCCGATCTTGGGCAGGTCATTTTTGCAAATTCCATCACACTGACCCCGGGTACAGTTTCGGTCGAGACAGAGCCGGGCCATTTTCTGGTTCACGCCGTCGCGTATTCCGCCGATGATAAAGACGCCGTTGCCGAAATGGATCGTCGTGTCACTGCATGTGAAAAGACTAACCCAGCATGATGTTTGCTGTTGCCATTATTGCGGTTTTCATCGCCATGGTCCTTGTATTGGTACGCCTGTTTGGTGGACCAACCCTTTACGACCGCGTAATTGCTGTAAATTCGTTCGGAACGCACACAGTTTTGCTTATCGGACTTATCGGTTTCCTGACAGACCGCCCAGATTTTCTCGACATCGCCCTTCTATACGCTTTGATCAACTTCGTTGGCACAATCGCCATCCTCAAGTTCTTCCGCTACCGTGCGATTGGTGACAAATTACCAATAAACGAGGAGGCCGAACAATGAGCATCCTTGAAGCAACCGTAGAAGTTATCAGCTGGGTGTTTATATTATCCGGCTCGTTCTTTGTTATCATCGGGGCCGTTGGGACGCTGAGGTTTCCAGACTTCTGGGCACGCCTCCATGCCATCTCAATCACAGATTCCGCTGGTGTGATACTATTGTTCGCAGGCATGTGTATGCAGGCTGGATTCACGCTTATAACGATAAAACTGATCATCATTGGCGTGTTCCTGTTTATCACCGGCCCTACCGCCACCCATGCGATTGCAAACGCGGCACTTGTTTCGGGCCTTCGTCCGAAAGAGGCCAAGGGGTTCACCGGGGTTGAGCCCGAACCGTTAACAAAACCAACTGCCGATCCGGCAGGTTCAGAAT
>MAXR01000408.1:0-2618 GCA_001751155.1 Desulfuromonadales bacterium C00003068
GGCTAGAACTACTAATTCGGCCTAAATAGGCTACAATCGCACGGTGCAGAGCATCAACGGATTTATCGCGTGCAATGACCTCTTCCATGCCTTTTGCGCTAGGATGAGTCGCCGCTTCAAATCCGCTCTTAAGCATCTCAACAACCTGATCACCCATGCGATCGAGTTCAAACCTTACGTTATTCAACGCGACCGACGGCGTAGACAGCAAAACCGGGTCAAGAAATTTGGGCACAGAGGATTCTTCTACTTTCATTGGTCGATCCGGCACCAACCATTCCACAAGGCGTGCCAAATGCGCCGTAAAACCTATAAACAATGCTGTGTTTGCGATGTTGAAAATCGTATGTGCATTCGCAATCTGCCGTGGTGCTTCGGCGGCAGCACGGGCAGCACCTGTAAGATCGTCGGAGGTCGGGGAAATACTGCGAACGAATTCAGCGAGTTCCGGAATGAAGCCAATCCAGATTAGAACACCCGCAGTATTGAATAACAGGTGAACGACCGCCGCCCGCACCGCTTCGCGGGGTTTACCTATGGCGGCCAATCCAGCGGTCGCACAAGTTCCGATGTTCGCTCCCAATGCAATGGCAATGGCCGCTTCAAGATCGATTATCCCCTGCCCCGCCATAACAATCACGATACCGGTGGTGGCAGCTGAAGACTGGATCACTGCGGTAAAAATAGCACCAGCAATGGCCGCTGCAATGGCTGTATCCAAATTGACCAACACATCGAGAAACGGCTGGTGGGATCTTAATGGGGCCATCGCATCACTCATGATGCTCATCCCGTAAAAGACAAAACCAAAGCCCAAAATCATACGCCCGTATTGCTTAACCGTTTTGCTCGGCGCAAGAAAAGACACACCGAAGCCGACCGTAATTGCAGGCAACGCGATCGCAGAAACCTTAAATGCAAGGATTTGGGCCGTAATCGTACTGCCAATATTAGCACCCATAATCACACTCACACTCTGTGCCATCGACAGCAAACCAGCGGAGATGAAGCCAACAAGAATAACGGTCGTTACAGAAGAGGAGTTTACAATCGCTGTTACAAAAGCGCCTACACCCACCCCCATAAATCTGTTTCGAGTAAGCTTTGCCAGTACGTCCTTCATATAACCACCGGCAGCGCGCTTTAGCGCGTCAGTCATTATATCCATCCCGAATAGGAATAGGGCGAGGCCGCCAAATAGACCGGTAAAAAGAGCGAATTGATTAAGTGTTGGTTCCATATTTGGTTTTCAACTAATCCAACTGCTTTGGTTGTTCGCTTTTTACAATAACTACAGGAATATCCGATTCCTGAAGTACGCGCTTTGCAACCGACCCTAGAAGAAGGCCAGATAGCCCTGTGCGACCGCGCGTTCCCATCGCAATCAATTGGGCTTTTTCATGTTCTGCAACCTCTACAATCCGTCCTGCGGGCAATCCGGTTGCAAATTTCTTATCGATCGACAGCATATTCTCTAACTCGGGGTGAGCGCCGGAAATGCTAAGAATAAATGCTTCCATTTTTTCCGAGGCTACATCTTCCAAAGGCAAAAGAGCAGAATGCCCCGGCTTATTATAAAATCCCGGAGTTTCAGCTGGATCGTGGATAACATGCAAAACAATTATCTGGCGCAGAGATCAACGCAGCATGTTTCAAACCCCAGATAAGCGCCGCCTTGCTATCGGAAGAAAAATCGACAGCGACGAGTACTGGGCGGACGCCTTTAGCACTAACCGAAATATCTGATTTTTCATCCATTGTTCACCTCGAGCTTGATTTCACTAACATCACGGTATCAGCATTCCACGTAACATGAAGAAAAACATTGCCGCGAGCATACCGGAAACCGGCACGGTTATTATCCACGCGCCCGCAATTTTCAAAAGCATTCTTCGCTTAACCAACTCCACGCGATGAAGTTTTTTCAGATCTCTCCGTTCGGATTTTCCAATAACTGCTGCCTTGTCTTGCTTCATCACACGCAGCATTATNNTTGTCCTGCTTCATCACACGCAGCATTATCGAGCGTTCGTTGATTGTTGCGGTTTCGAACTGATTAAGAAAAGCATCAACTTCTTCAGGGTGATCATCCACGTGATGTTCACGAATATCAGCAATCATAATTGCATAATTCCGTTTCAGATATTCACGCAGGAAGCCAACACCAAACACACCACCGACGGCGATGTGGGTTGAACTAACCGGAAGGCCCAACTGTGATGCAATAATGACCGTAATAGCCGCCGCAATTGCGATGCAAAAAGCGCGGGTTTTATCCAGCTCGGTGATCTCGGAGCCAACAGTCCGGATCAGACGTGGCCCAAAAAGCGCCAACCCAAGGGAAATTCCGATTGCACCTATCATCATCACCCACAAAGGAATTGAGGCCTTGGCGGAGATTACGCCAGTCGACAATGCGTCAGCGATGCCTGCAAGCGGACCAACCGCATTCGCCACGTCGTTGGCTCCATGTGCAAAACTTAACATAGCCGCGGCAAAGATAAGCGGAATGGTGAATAGGTTGTTCACGCTGGATTTGTCATTTGGAAGATTTGCCGAAACTTTTCCAATACGCCACCTGGATAGAAAGTAAATCGCCACAGCCACTATCAAGCCAA
>MAXR01000408.1:2636-3949 GCA_001751155.1 Desulfuromonadales bacterium C00003068
TTAGCCGAACCGATCACATTTCGCTGATAATTCACAGTGCGTTTGATCGTTAAAAGAAACAGAGCCGCGATTATACCACCTAACAATGGCGATATCACCCAGCTGGCGACAATCTTTCCAACCTGTCCCCAATCCGCAATTCCCATCCCGCCAGCCGCAATTCCTGCCCCGAGTACGCCGCCTACAATCGAGTGGGTTGTCGAAACCGGCGCCCCGACTGCCGTCGCAAAATTCAACCAAAGAGCTGCAGCCAAAAGTGCTGCAATCATCAACCATACAAACTCATCGGTGCTTCCGATCAGATCAGGGGAGATTATCCCTTTCTTAATGGTACCAACAACATCCCCGCCCGCAATCAGCGCACCGGCAGATTCAAACACGATAGCAATCACAATAGCGCCGACAAGGGTTATAGCCTGCGAGCCTACGGCTGGGCCCACATTATTGGCAACATCGTTAGCCCCGATATTCATCGCCATGTAACCGCCGATCGTGGCAGCTGCGACGAGCATCACCCCGCCGGGGCCATCGCCCATTACGGTTGTTCCGTAAATCATAATACCAACGATAAATAAGACCGCTACCCCGATACGGGTCAGCTCATCTCGGTTAGCTTTCGCCGTTTTTTCAATTCTTTTAACGTCGATAAAATCCGGTTCCATGTAGTCGCCTTTTTTGTATTCCCATTTTTGATGAGGATGGTATCACCCCAAACATTTTTAACTTTGATTTGAGTCAACTTCGGATGCGTCGTGGGATCGTTTCGCTCTCTAATTGCCCTTTGGATCTTAGAGAAGAGACCGAACGCGATCACAAACCAAAACCGAGTCCGCTGGTGGGTCGCTCGCCGATATCCTTGACTAATTCCTCAGGCGTCGAATCCTGGTTTTCTGTACCAACTTTATCCGAAAGTCCCACCTAGATAGCCGGGAAAGACAGCAACGGCACTTGTCGTGTTTGCCATGACCGATGGCATGCCAATGAAGACCAAAGCCAAAAAGATTAGAACCGTTCCTCCTCCCGCTATAGTATTGAGAATGCCTGCACCGAGTACAGCTGCTAGGATGAGCAAAGCATCTATCTTTTGCCATCCAAAAACCATCGCGAAAACACCGTGTCTCAGCCAATTTAAACTACAAGAGCCATGAGCAGGCAAATGCAATTCGAAGCGTCTCGGACGGCAGCTTCGTCGCGGTACGTTCCTCAAACTCAACATATGATTTGTGAATTGCGGGGGTCCGGTAACGGGGCGGTTCGTCGCAATATCAAGCTGCGCTGCGAAGGTCGGCAATGGGCCGGAAGCGGCCTAGGTA
>MAXR01000409.1 GCA_001751155.1 Desulfuromonadales bacterium C00003068
TCAAAATAACCATACAGAAAAACACTACAGCCCACCGATGCCACACCGATAGTTTGATCTTTGATACCAAAATAATCCAGCGCATCCGCAACCAATCGATGGATGGTTCCATGCTGGCAACCCGGACAATAATGGGTCTGAACGTCCTTCAATGAATCGGGGCGGGAAAATACTTTTTTCATCTCTGTCGTCGTCATCATCAAGCCTCGTAATGGGTGCGAATCTGCTCAAGTAACTCTTCAGGGCTTGGCAATGAGCCAGCACCCGGAGCGCGGCCATAAAAGGACACATCAGTTCCCGGTACCGCCAAACGAACATCCTCCACCATTTGACCATTGTTGAGCTCGAAACACAGCACTTTTTGTCCAGCACTGGTGTGCTTTTTAAATGCCGATTTAGGGAATGGAAATAGCGTAATGGGGCGCAACAAACCAACCTTCATACCCTGTTCACGAGCCAAACGAACGGCTGTTTTAGCGATACGAGCGGTACTACCATAAGCGGTAACAACTAATTCAGCATCGTCCAGCTCAACCTCTTCGTAGCGCACCTCTTTGGCTTGCATCACCGCGTACTTTGCATGCAAACGATTGTTGTGTGCTTCCAACTCACCATCACCTAAATAGAGTGATTTCACAATTTTTTGCTCGCCCGCTTTACCGTCACCGATCAACGCCCAATCTTTCACTTCAAGATCATCGGGAGCCACATACGAATGAGGCGTTAATCCCTCTTTCATTTGGCCAATGACCGCATCAGCTAAAATCATCGCTGGTACACGATAGCGATCGGACAGATCAAACGCCAGCATGGCCATATCGTACATCTCTTGCACTGAATCTGGCGCGAGAACGATAATGTGATATCCACCATGGCCGCCCCCTTTGACCGATTGAAAGTAATCGGCCTGAGACGCATCAATTCCACCAAGTCCAGGTCCAGAACGGCAAATATTGACGATTAATCCCGGGCATTCGCTACCCGACATGTAGGAGATCCCCTCCTGCTTCAGCGAGATACCCGGGCTGGAAGAGGAGGTCATTGCCCGAGCGCCACAGGCACTTGCGCCAAGCAACATGTTGATCGATGCGACTTCGCTCTCCGCTTGAATAAATTGACCACCAAGCTTAGGCATTTCACGCGATATATACTCAGGAATATCACTCTGAGGAGTGATCGGATAACCGAAATAATAGCGACAGCCCGCTTCCAGCGCGCCCATCGCTACCGCTTCGTTTCCTTTTACAAATAATCTTTTAGTCAAGCCTTCCTCCATAACACTTATTTAACTCCCTTAAATACCTCAATGGCCACATCAGGGCACATCTGAGCACACAGCGTACAACCAGTACAGCGTTCTAAATCCGCACGGCTGATCATTGCAGGGAGAAATCCTTGTTTATTCAGCTCTTTACTCATCTTTATCAAATTCTGGGGACAAGCTACCGTACACAAAGCACAGCCCTTACACCGCAGCTCGTCGATCACAATCTTATTTGCCACGTCTATTTCCTTCATTGAAGTTAATGGAACGATTTAAATACACCTAAACAATTGAACACAATTTTCCATCATACCAAACTCGACAAATGATCGTCAAACAGATTCCCCTCGACTTGAATCTATCCGTATACGCAAAAGACTCAAGAATAAGTGGAGCTATCGCCATTTCCATTTCGACTTAGGCAAAACTAAACAACTTACATTGTTGTATTTTAGGCAGGATAAAATACCTCTCCCACCAACAACTAGCAGCCTGACGGGTTTGACGGGCCGTAGCGAGGAATAGACTGCTTGAGACCAGATTTTCGAGAATTTGAGAGCAATAGCTGGCCTATTTGTCGAAGATTATCGGAGATATGGGCCAAGTCAGGCTATTTCGTAGTAGGACCATGTTAAGTCCGACAGTCTGCTATGGTTCTAATTGTCGAGAATTTAACCGATATTTAAATTCAGAAAACATGTATTGCTGCTACGGTTCGCAGCCTTTTTGGTAAGATTGAGAGTGGTTTCAATAAACGGTGCTTATAGATTAATTTCACCGGGATAGGTTGACCACAGATAACCAAGGCCAGCACAGGCTAATGTTAGGACTAAAAGAAACATCGCTAAAAGGCCCATGACCAAGCAGTGCTGGTAATTTTTTTTACGATAAAATTTAAATGCTAAATAGAAAAATAG
>MAXR01000410.1 GCA_001751155.1 Desulfuromonadales bacterium C00003068
GAAAACTATTACCGTTGTTTTTTATGATCGTGAATTTGCTGGGGAATGGAAATACCCTTTTGATGAAGCTTCATTAGCGCCATTTTTCGATGAATTAAATCGAGAACTCTCACCGTGTGGTGTTAATTTCGAATTTTGTTTAGAACCTAATATCACCCTGCGCATTAATGGTTATGGCGATCTGTTAAATAGTATCCGTGTGCGTTCCCCTGAAGATGGTTTTAGTAGTTTATGCCTTGGCCAGTTTATTGGCCCTAGCCCTGAGACAAACCTACTTGCCGATGTAAAACGTGGTGTGCGTCGTGTGGCTTTTTCTCCTGAAAGTATCGTTCCTGATGGCGGTAACCAACTGTGCCACGACTGTGGCTGTGGTTGTTGAACCATTTAAATTTTGCTCCTGAACTTTTCTACCTTTTTTGGTCATAATTAATTGTGACGATAAACGCTTGTCTTTTATTACTAAATTGGTTATTAATTGCATCTCTGTAATCATTTGAAAAGGATGGCTTATGAATTATCCAGTGTGGTTTCTCCCTGAAATTGGGGGAGGTATGTTGATGGCAATCATTGCAATTACGCACGTTTTTATCTCTCACATGGCAGTAGGCGGCGGGTTATATCTCGTTGTCACCGAGATCAAAGCACGGCGTGAAAATGATTACCAAATGTTGGAGTTTGTAAAAAAACACTCCAAATTTTTTATGCTGGTCTCCATGGTTTACGGCGGAGTGACTGGTGTTGGTATCTGGTTTACCATTGGCCTCATTCAGCCCGATGCAACCTCTGAATTGATCCACACCTTTGTTTTCGGTTGGGCTGCAGAGTGGGTTTGGTTCCTCGTTGAAATTATCGCGTTACTGGTTTATTACTACAAATTTAACACCATGGATGAACGCAACCATATCAAAGTCGGCTGGATCTACTTTGCTGCTGCATGGTTAAGCCTGTTTTTGATCAATGGTATCATCGGCTTTATGCTTACCCCTGGTGAGTGGATCAACGACCATAACTTTTGGTCGGGTTTCTTCAATCCAACCTTCTGGCCTTCATTATGGTTCCGCTTTGCGATTGCGACACTGATCGCTGGCGTTTTTGCCTTCTTCACCACTGTTTTTATCGACTCCGAAGCATTTCGCCATAAAATGACCCGCTATACATCGCTTTGGTGTTTGATCTCCACCGCTGTGGCAATACCAACTGGCTATTGGTATCTCAAAGTATTACCACCCATGGCTCAAGAGATTGTCAGTGTTTCGCCAACGATCGCTAACTCAATAAAAGTCGGCGCATTCGCTACAGCGGCCTTTATTATTTTGGTGACCATTTGTACATTATGGCAGCCCAAACTGCATAACTTGATCACGGCCTTTGTTGTTGCGGCTTGTGCGATTTCGATGATGGGATCATTTGAGTGGATTCGAGAAGCAGGTCGTCGTCCTTACGTGATTAGTCAACAACGCTATTCAAATGGTATCCCCGTTGCCAGCGTTGCTGAATTAAACAACGGCTTCTTGGCGCAATCGAAATGGAGTACCGTAACGGAAGTTGATGAGTCCAATCTTGAGCAAGCGGGTGCCGAGTTGTTCAAGTTCCAATGTTATGCCTGTCATACCCTTGATGGGGTGAACAATGATATTCGTATCCGTACGGCTAATAGTACGTTCAATGGCATGGTGAAATATCTTGGCGTGATGCATGAAAAGCGCGCATTTATGCCACCTTTTATTGGTTCAGATATTGAGAAAAGAGCTCTTGCTGCGTACCTTGTTGGCACGTTGCATGGCAAGGAAATTACAGCTGTAGCGACAACTGGTGGCAATGTCGGTCAACAAATTCTCGATGATGAATGCACCATGTGCCACGGCGCCGATTTAGTCGTTGATTGGGCCGATGGCATGAGCGTAGCTGAGGTAAGCCAAGGGTTATTAACATTGAGCCAAATTGATAGTTCGATGGAAGACTTCAGCGGCAGCGCTGAACAATTAACTGCTCTTGTTGCGTTGCTTACAGGAACCGTAGCTCCTGACGATGAAGCGGCCATTGATGGTGGCACTATGC
>MAXR01000411.1 GCA_001751155.1 Desulfuromonadales bacterium C00003068
GGGCTGGGACTGGATAGACCCTGTTCTCTCAATAGGTGTTGGTTGTTATATCTTATATGCTGCTTTTGAACTCTTAAAAGGGAGCATGAATGATTTTCTTGATGCGGGACTACCCGAAGAGCAACGTAGAGAGATCACTGAGTGCATCATTAACAATGAAAGTGAAATCACTGGTTACCACAACTTGCGGACACGACGTAGTGGCAAACTCAAGATGATTGATTTCCATCTCACTTTTTGCCGCTTTAAAACAATCGAAGAGGCGCATGACAGTTCCGATAGGATTGAAAAAGAGATTAAGGACTGTATCAAAAATGCGGATGTGACCATCCACCTTGAACCAACTGAATGTACCAGTTGCCCTCGATGTGGCCACTGTGCTCGATCTAAAAATAAAGCCAAGATGAAACAACAAGCATTAGAGAGTGAGACATCAACGCCCCAACATAATGCCTAGTTTTTCTGCTGCTTCGGCCAACTCTCCTTGAGGATCAACAGTATTCAATGAACCAACCGCATCAGCAATCGTCGTTGCAACCACGTTTCGACCGCGCAAGGAAACCATTTTGCCAAACTGACCCTGCTCAATGAGATCAACGGCTTTAACGCCAAAGCGTGAACCAAGAATCCGATCAAAAGGAGAAGGTGAACCACCACGCTGAAGGTGCCCTAAAACCACAGTACGCACTTCCATCTCAGTACAATCAGCAATTTGTTCAGAAACATACTGCCCAATGCCACCTAAACGTTCAACACCGCTGCGACTTAACCCAGTACCAACCTTAACGACCTTTTCACCTTGTTGTGGAAATGCACCTTCCGCTACCACCACAATAGAGAAACGGCCACCACGATCACGACGCTCATTAATCGCATGACAGACATGCTCAATTGAATACGGAATTTCAGGTAATAAAATCACATCAGCACCACCAGCAATACCAGACTCTAAAGCGATCCAGCCCGCATCACGCCCCATCACCTCGACAACCATCACTCGATGATGACTCTCAGCGGTGGTATGTAAACGATCAAGTGCTTCAGTGACAACACCAACAGCACTATTGTAGCCAAACGTTACATCCGTTGATTTTAAATCATTATCGATGGTTTTAGGAATCCCAACAACATTGAGGCCTCGCTGATACAGATGTTGTGCAATTTTTAGCGTTCCATCTCCGCCAACCGCAATGAGTGCGTCCGCACCAAGTCGGTTAAAATTCTCAATTACCACACCAGACATGTCAACACGCTGAATCTGGCCATTTTTTTCAACAGGGTAATGGAGAGGATCGCCATGATTACTGGTACCTAAAATGGTCCCACCACGCTGTAAAATACCACGAACCGAATCAGAATCTAATTCGCGCACGGCTCGATTGGAAATTAGACCATCAAAACCATCTTCAATCCCCAAAATACGCCATTTTTTTTGCGTGGCCGAACGAACGACGCCACGAATGACCGCATTAAGTCCAGGGCAGTCACCGCCACCAGTTAAAATCGCAATAGTTTTTGACATAAGTCCTCCAAATATAATCTAATGCTGAATTAAAACGTATCCAAATTACTTTGGTTTGGCGTTTGGGTCGGTCGCAATAGCCAACTTTTGAAAACCTGCCTGTCGCGCAGCATCCATCAATTCAACAACTCGACCATGTTGTGCTTTTTTATCTGCCAACAATATAAACGTCGTTGTCGCTGCACGGTCGGCATAACCAGCAAGATGGGCTTCAAGATCAGAAAAAGAGATTAAATGATCATCAAGATGGATTCGACCTGACTTTTCCAGATAAATTTTCACTTCCTCCGGCGCTTGTTGAATTTTCTCAGCGTTTGCCGATGGCAAAGCAACAACGATCCCCTGTGATTCGACAAAGGTGGTTGAAATCATAAAAAAGATTAGCAACAAGAACACAACATCAACCATCGACGTTAATTCCACGCGAACCTCTTCTCTTTTTTTTCGCTTAAAAGACATCTAATCATCCTAAACAAGTCGAAAAGAAACTGCGGTTACGATATGTTCTGCTCAGCTGAAACAAGATCAACCATTTGCATGGCATAAATCTCAACTTTATTGGTCAGTGAATCTGAACGACTAGTGAGATATTTATGCAACAGAATTGTAGGAATAGCGACGGCAAGACCCGTTGCAGTTGTGATCAACGCTTCAGAAATTCCGCCACCAAGTGTCGCTGGCGAACCAACACCCTCAATCGATAGTTGAGTAAACGCTCGGATCATCCCAAGAACAGTGCCAAGCAATCCTAACAACGGCGAGATGGTTGCAATGGTGCCCAACAGTCCTAGATAGCGATCTAAGCTAGCACTATGGCGTGAGCCAACCTCCTCAACGAGTGTCTTAACTTGATCACGGGGCAATCCAGCAGCATTAAGAGCCACGACAAATATACTCGACATCATAGTTCGACGGCTTCGACAAATAGCTAAGGCTTCAACGACGTGATTTTTCCGCACCAACGTTTCTATTTCAAGAGTCAGGCTTGTTGCTCCGCGTTGGATTCCCCAATAGGTCCATACCCGTTCAAAAAAAATAGCAAAAGCCAGAATTGAACATAGAAAAATTGGATACATAAGGGGGCCACCCTTATAAAATATATCGAGCAGTGTTCCATTAGCCATGTTGGGGAAAGCTCCTATAACCTAAGATGTTATTCTTTTTTTTCATCACTAGCAGGCTGTCGGACTCCACATGAACCTACTGCGAAAAAGCCTGACTTGGCCCATATTCCCGACAATTCTCGACAAATAGGCCAGCTATTCGCTCTCAAATTCTCGAAAATCTGGACGCAAGCAGTCTATTTCTCGCCACGGCCCGTCAAGTCCGACGGCCCGCTGGGTGATTGTGTCGCTGACTCAAGAGGCAACTCGATCACATCATGCACAGGATCAACAGTAGTATCGTCATCCTCAAAAACTGCATCCGTTACTGCTTCATCCGTTGGCGGAGTTGATACAGGAGCCGGAGCAGGTTCACAGTTAGCTTGAGGCTCATCAACGATCTCCTGTTTCACATCGTCATCACCCTTTTTTTTCTTGTCTTTCTTCTTTTTCTTCGAGGTACTGTCTTGATCAGAAACGGGCTGAAGCTTACTAATTTGTCGTTTCAACTGAACAATCTTCAAAGTACTACCAAAGGAAGCAGCAATCATTCCAAGCACAAAAGTGGTCATCAATAGGAGACCAGCTGGAATAAGGGGCGAAGTATAGTGATAGAGAACAACACTCACACTCTCCTTATTATCCAAATTGAACTTAAAGAGTACCGCAACAAGCAATAAAGCAAATATTATTTTTACAAATTTCATACAATTCTCCTCTAAAATTTCATCTTCATGGCTACCAAATTAAATAGCATCAAATAACAACAGGCTGACGTTAGACGATTTATCATTCAACGTCAAT
>MAXR01000412.1:0-2185 GCA_001751155.1 Desulfuromonadales bacterium C00003068
GATCAAGAGCTAACATATACCGGCAACGTTGCGTGGTATTGGGAGGCGGATGAAACCACATACGGGGCATGGCTCAATCTGACTTACATCGATTACACGCACAAAACGACGCAGTTACGGGTTTGGATCAACGACACGGAAGGTACGATTATTAGGTATAATGAGGTAAACACTTTCACCGATTACAATATCACGTTATCGGAATTTGTTAACAACCAAGATAATAATACGTACGTCATGCACGTTGCAGCAGATCACCCGGACTTTCCGGAACTCGCACATAGCCACATCATGGTATGGTCGTTTGTTGACCGGATGGTTGAGTTTGCCGGGTTTTCTGAAGACTGGCAGTATGCGACGGCGGCAGCTTGCATCATAATATTTGTAGCGCTCATGTTTTCGGGCGTGTCGTTGCCGGCTGGTGCATTGGTCTGTGTTATGCNNTACCTGAATTATGCTATGATGGTATTTGCGACGGTTATCGCAGTCGGGTACTTACTTAAACGGAATGAATACATGGGAAGTTAAGAACATGCGATTATATGACATTGCGCTGTTCATTGCGTGTTTCTCTGCTGTACTCGGGGTCTTAAATGACTCCGAGTATTTCACGGCGTCGGTTATACCAATGGAAGACATTAGTATGACGAAAGCAGATTTTAACATTGCAACGAGCGATACAACAACGGAAAAAGACGCAGGTGGCGTGATTGAGACGTACAACATGATAAAACGGACTCTCGGGGTGCTGATGACGGTGCTTCTTNNCGATTACAGCACGGTTCAGAAGATATCAGCACTTATCCAGTCGGTTATATGGATCATATACGCAATCGGTCTTTATCAACTATGGACAAAGTCTTCAATCAGGTACATGGAGTAATCATGGCGACAAACTACACACAATATACGGATTCGGTCTTTAATAACCCCGATCTATCGCTATGGTCGTATCTCCGTGCAATACTTGATGTGATGGGCGCAGTAGTCGGTCAAACAGTGATGTGGACGTTTATCATTGGGATAATGTACGCATTGATGTATATCCGGCAAGGGAGCGCCATACTACCATCTCTGATCTCGCTTATGCTCGGGTCATTGATGTTCACGCTGCTACCCGCTGAGATGCACGCACCGGCTAAAGTGCTCCTTGCATTGGCAATAGGTGGTTTACTATGGCATTACTTTATGGTTCGCAGGTGAGCGGGTTAAGACCCGTTCATGTGTATTTTATGGAGGTAACAATGAGACGGATTATAAGCTATGTAGCGATTGTAGTCGTGTTGCTCTTCGGGGCACCCGGTGCACTCGCAATCAATGAACACATTGTGTGTAGTTATACGATAAACGAAACGGGCGCAGTAAATCACACATGGTCTGTTGAAGGAGATCCACCACACCACCAAGCGGTAAATTTCGGTGTTATCCCCGAAGGCGGCGTATGGTATGATACAAATGGTGCAAAGTACCATCAAGATAACAATGTGTTCGGTGAATGGTCAAACATCACAGTTGAGGCATTCGACCAATTTTGGAACCCGGTATGTAATGGGGAATGTGATGTGTTTGTCGAAACGCCATATACCCCGAACCCAATACCATTCTCGATGTGGGTGGCACTGTTGGGGTTCGGAATAGTGATATCGATTATCGCATGTGCACATGTTAAGAACGTCGTCATCGCTGCGCCACTGGGTGCAATCGGGACGATATCATTCTTATTTGGCGGGCATGCGGTTACAACTAATGGCATAGAGTTCTACAGTGGCGGGATTTCAATCAACGTGATCACGGACGCACTTGTTAGTCAGATTGTTATGTTGTTTGGGATATTCCCACTGTTGGTTACATTAATGTCGGTCATTGGCGCCGTGTTCGTGGCGTTTGAGGATAAGAAGGAAAGGCAATTATCCGAATTTGACGATCAGTGGGGTTAATTGCCCCGTTCTTTTATTAAGCCGGTTGTGTTCACGCACCCCGGCGTAAAGGAATTTGAATGAATACAAAGGCAATATGTATAGCAGCGGTGTTAGTAACCGTTTTATATACGTTGAATGCTTCTGCAACCAATGAAGCGTTCTTATTCGACCATACAGTGGGCGAAAATGGCGAGATCACGCATACGTGGATGATCGAGAGTGACCCGCCCGAACTCATGGTAACAAGCTTCAACGTAACGACCGAT
>MAXR01000412.1:2233-2946 GCA_001751155.1 Desulfuromonadales bacterium C00003068
ATTTAGCGGCGTACACGACGTTTACTCATGGGGGGTATTCGAGCGTGTATATGATGACTTAAACGGGGTAACAAACGACTCTTGGTCTATGATGGGTATATTGCCGATTGTGGTAATCGCTGGCGGCGTGCTCATGATCGTAATGTTGTTTGGGTCGGGTGCTGGTCTCGATGCAAGGATCATCACCGCTATTATTCCGGTGGTGATCATTTGTATTGTAGCGATGTACATCGGGCTGATGATAATCGACAAGCTACCGAAATAGGGGTTTAATTACCCCATTCTTTTATTAAGCCACTCATGTTAAGGCATGGCGGCGTAAAAGAACAAAGGAGATACATATACATGACGAAAGCAATAATCGGGCTGGTAATGGGTGCTATCATGTTGTTCGCAATCGCAATGATCGGAATTAATGTGATGCAAACACAAATAGACGCCAATACCGTGAATCCGGGCGATGAACTCGCCAGTACACAGAACGCAATCGTGGATACCACCGTTATAACGTTTGACGTGATCGGATATCTACCATACGCCCTTATGATACTTGCGCTCTTCATCGGGCTGATGATGTTCGCCGGGCGATAGTGTGCGCACACGGTGCTGATAGCGATTCGATATTTTGGCTAAAATGTCAAAACACATATCGTTATCGGGCGGGCATTTATTGATGGGGAAAAGTTTATATACTATGGGCTCTAATTGTTAAT
>MAXR01000413.1 GCA_001751155.1 Desulfuromonadales bacterium C00003068
ATTTTGGATACCCTATCACACCAGCCACCAGCATTATGGAGCGCCTGGCTGTCGAAATGCCGCCCGTTGGCGGTAAATTCTTGCAAACAGAGGACGAAATATCCGCTATCGCGGCAGCAATAGGCGCTGGATATGCAGGAAACAGATCAGCCACAGCGACGTCAGGGCCGGGCCTTGCACTGATGGTGGAAATGCTGGGTTTGGGGGTCATGGCCGAAGTGCCTGTTGTTGTCGTAGTCAGTCAACGTGGTGGACCCTCAACCGGATTGCCAACCAAAACCGAACAATCTGATCTTAACCTTGCTGTCTTTGGCGGGTCAGGTGATGCCCAACGTATCGTACTTGCACCAACAAACGTCGAAGGCTGCTATCGCTGCGCAGGTATGGCGTTTGAAATTGCCGAAACCTATCAAACACCCGTAATACTGCTGATAGATCTGTATCTTTCAAACCGCTACGAAACCGTTGTGCCTTCAAAGGAAAACATATTTGCAGCAAAACCTCGCACGCCGCCAACCTTGAACGGTGACGGCACATTCAAGCGTTTTGAGTTAACCGAAAACAACATCTCGCCAAGAGCTATTCCGGGCGAGGAAGGGCTGATGCACACCGTTACCGGTTTGGAACACAACGAGCTCGGCCGCCCAAGCGACGCCATTCATATGGATATGAACACCAAGCGCCATGAGAAACTGAAACCAGCGGTCAATTTCCCTGAACTAACCGTTAGCAAACGATTTGGCGACGAAGGCAAAGTAAAAGTGGGTATACTTGGTTGGGGCTCTACTTTCGGGGAAATCCTGGAAACCATGTACGAAGCACAAGCTGAAGGCATTAGTTGCGCAGCAATGAAAGTCGTTATGTTATCGCCGTTACCATTGGAAAGCCTCGAAGAGTTCTTTGCTGATTGTGATGAAATATTGATCCCTGAAGTGAACTATGAAGGTCAATTTGCAAATATGGTGTCTGGTGCGTTGGGTAAGCCTGTGACACGCCTTAACCAGACAGGTGGAGCACCAATGGCTGTGGCGGACATCCTTGCCGAGGTTAGGCGTCTTGCCGGTTATGGCCCGACAACCGATCACTATGACACTCTCACAGGAGCGGCGTTATGAATGAGCATGTAAAACCAGTCTACCTAGAAGAAAAACTCGAAGAAATTCGGGCTGATGGCCATCAGGGATACCGCTCGAAAGCTCTGCCAACTTGGTGTCCGGGTTGCGGATATTACAGCATGGCCGAAGGGTTAACTTTTGCCCTCAAGAGGCTCGAGATCGAATACAAAGATGTTGTTGTGGNNGGTGTCCGGGTTGTGGTTATTACAGCATGGCTGAAGGGTTAACCTTTGCGTTAAAAAGGCTCGAAATTGAATACAAGGACGTTGTTGTGGTTTCCGGAATAGGCTGCGCGTCGCGCTTCCCGTTCTTTTTCAACACATACGGTTTTCACACACTGCATGGGCGGGTTCTACCTGTCGCCACAGGCGTAAAAATTGCTAATGATGATTTGACAGTAGTTGCGGTAGGCGGAGATGGCGACGCCTTTGCGATAGGCGGCGGCCATATTCCACATGCAGCACGGCGGAACGTCGATATGACCTACCTCGTTTTCGACAATGGTATATATGGTCTTACCAAAGGACAAACATCGCCAACTTCGGCAGTTGGTTTCAAAACCTCTTCATCCCCGTACAAAAATGGCGACGAGCCGCTCAACCCCCTAATGATGCTGTTAAGCTACGGGGCAAGTTGGGTCGGACAGTCATACGCCGGGCATCAGCATGACCTTGCTGACATGATTACGCAGGCAATGTCACACAAAGGTTTCTCATTTTTGCGAATTCTATCGCCTTGCGTAACATTCGACAAAACTGACAATACCTACGCGAACCTTAACCTGCACGTGCGCGACCTTCCGGAAGACCATGATACTGGTGACTTCATGGCGGCAATGTCTGCTGCTTCGCAAACCAACGAGCCAGCACTTGGGGTCTACTTCAAGGAAGATCGTTCGACTTTGGCGCAAGTGATGAATGCAACGATAAGTCGAGCCTCTGACTCCGTCTAAGAAGAAATGTCCCTAATTTTTTTAGCGCGTGATATTGTGGCTGCCGCTTTCAATTTTTAATGTTTTCGGCTTTGTCATAGGAAACCTGAATGAAGCGGGAAGGGTGACATAGTAGCATTTTCGGATGACAAAACCGAGCCCCTTCCGGTATTTCAAAACGTTGCCCGAGATCATTCGCCTGGCGG
>MAXR01000414.1 GCA_001751155.1 Desulfuromonadales bacterium C00003068
GTCCTACAAGACTTGGTGGTTTTTCAGGGGCGAAGGCATACATCTAGTATGACGAGGTCCTGAAAAAACGCCGTAACGCCGTAGGGCGGACTTTTTGCGACGCCATCAATGTTAGCAAAGAGACATCAACGGCCCTTCGCTGCTTCCTCCAACATATCCAGGGTAACCGACTTGGGCCGCTCTAAAGGATAGCCCAAGGCCCGATCCCAGGTAATATTGGCCAGCACCCCTATCGCCCGCCCCACAGCAAAGAGCACCGTGTAGAAATCGTATTCCGTTACTCCGAAGTGCCACTGAATAACCCCGGACTGAGCATCGACATTGGGCCAGGGATTTCGGGCCTTGCCATGTTCCATTAAAATCTTCGGCGCCACTCGATAGATCATCTGCACCAATTGAAACATGGAATCATCGGGCAGATGCTTTTCACAAAAGGACATCTGGGCGGAAAAACGTGGATCGGTTTTGCGCAATACAGCGTGACCATAGCCGGGAATGACCTGACCACTATTGAGGGTCTCCCAGAGGAAATCAGTCAGTTCAGCCTCGCTGGGCAACTTACCACCGAGCTTTTCCATAACCCCTTGAATCCAACGGAGCACCTCCTGGTTGGCTAAGCCGTGCAAGGGGCCGGACAAGCCGTTGATGCCCGCGGAAAAGCTGTAGTAGGCATCGGCCAGGGCAGAGGCCACCAAACGAGTGGTATGAGCCGAAACATTCCCCGATTCGTGGTCTGAGTGGAGAATAAAATACATTCTCGCCACATCATCGTAAGGAGCCTCGATACCCATCATATGAGCGAAATTTCCGCCTAAATCAAGCCGTGCATCGGCAGCAATCGGTGAGTCGTCACGATATTTTAGGCGGTAGATAAAGGCGGCAATGCCTGGTAGCCTGGCAAGTAGATCACAAGCATCCTCGTACATAGGATCCCAATAATCCATTTTACTCATGCCCTCATTGTAACGCCTGGCAAAGATGGACTCCCCCTGCATGGCAACAACTGCTGCCGATAGCATGGCCATGGGATGAAGATCACGCGGCATAGCCCTCAGGGCATCAAATACATACTTGGGAATCTGTTGGCGGCGCTGAAAGTCGGCCACGACTTCAAGGGTCTGTTGCTCCGTTGGCACTTCCCCGGTCAGTAGATAATACCAAAAACCTTCGACATAGGGATAAACCGAACCGGGCGCTTTAGGCAATGCAGCAAAGGTCTCTGGAATAGTACGGCCACGAAAGCGCACCCCTTCTTCAGGATCGAGATGGGAGATATCGGTAACCAGACATTTGATACCTCGAGCCCCTCCAATAACCTGGCCGATGGTGACCTGATCAAACAGAACATTGCCGTGTTCTTTTAGCAACTGTTTGACCCGCGGCCGTTGTTCAAGTATTTTTTTATGGAGAATATCTTTCAGACCTGCCATCGTTGTTCTCCTTCATCAGAAATCGGCCATCTGGAAACTACAAATACTTTGATTTCCCGAACCTCATATGAGGGTACTTACTGGCGGTGCAATGAGCCTGACATTTAATTTGTTATGATAACAATATACTGATAACACTAATGTTTTACAACTTCCTGTACGATTACTTGCCGTAACAGGGCTTTATGCCCTGCCATTTTTTTCATTACCTTTCGGCCGTTGGCCGTTTAAATTGCATGTTTTTTATGCAGAAACTGACTTGTTTTTATGCACATCGGGTCCCTTCACTTAAAAAATAATCTTTTACTGGCTCCTCTGGCTGGCATCACCGACCTACCTTATCGCCTAATTATGCGGCGTTACGGCATTGGTCTAGCTTTCACTGAAATGGTCAGCGCCAATGGCTTGGTTCGTGCAGGCCGCAATACTGAAGCACTGCTGCTCAGCACGGCTGAAGACCACCCCCTGGGAGTCCAACTATTTGGTGATGACCCTCAGGTATTAGCCAAGGCAGCAGCCCAAGTTGAAGACCGCGGCGAATTGATCGATATAAACCTCGGTTGCCCAGTGAAAAAGGTGATTCGCTCCGGAGCTGGCAGTGCACTGTTACAGGACCCTGCCAAGGTAGCGCAAGTTGTTGCGGCTGTACGGCGTGCCACAAGCCGGCCACTCAC
>MAXR01000415.1 GCA_001751155.1 Desulfuromonadales bacterium C00003068
CCCTCACGCACGACAACGGCCTCAATCACTTCCGGAACACCAGCACCCCGTGTTTCAGGGGCCAAACGCTCAACAATCGGCCCCAACACCAATCCACCTACGATTGGAATCAGCATGATTTGGTACCATGGCATCGATAACGTCGCCGCAACAAGGTCGTAAGGTTCCGACCAAAAAAGAGTGGTCACCTCTTTAAGTAAAAGCCGAAAGGCTACAGCGAGCGTTCCAGTAACCAAACCGATCACTGCTGCAACCAGCAACAGCATAATCACTTTACGCCCACTCGCTTGACGAGTGAAATCAACGCTTGGCTTTACCATTGGTTTCGTAATCCTCTCACCTAATCGATGCTTTGGCGTTGCTGTTTGCGCCGTTCGTTTTCAGCAAGCGAATAGTGACAACCACAATAATTTTGCCGATAAAAACCCTGCTCTTTTGAAATTTCTAAGCTGCGTTGAAAACCACCCTGTTTCTTAAAATTAGCTTGATAGAAATCAACACCGACTTCGTTCGCTAACGCGTCGCCTAATCGATTAATGCGATCAGCATCCTTATGTGGTGAAATAGACAACACGGTGGTAAACAGATCATAACCATCCTGTTTCGCCCTATGGGCGGTTTGTGTCAGCCGCAATCGATAACATAATGTGCAGCGTTCACCCCGTTCAGGTTCCTGTTCGTAGCCCTTCACATAGTGATGCCACACCTGCGGGTCATACTCACTGACAATAAGAGGCAACTCAATTCTCTCACACCAGCGAATAATCTCATCGCAGCGTATTTGATACTCACTTTGCGGATGAATATTAGGGTTGTAATAAAATAACGTCAGCTCAAATTCCTGCTGTAATCGTTCGACAACCGAACTGCTGCACGGTGCGCAGCACGCATGAAGCAACATGCGTGGTTTCTGTGTAACCCTGACAGCATCGATACTGCGCTGTGTTGGACAATTTTGCGTCATGCACGCCCTCTTCTGTTAATAATTTGACGATCTCAAAATGCAAAAAAGATCAGTTGCTACAACCTAGCAGAAACGGCGCGAGGCGAAGCCAGACCCGAAGATTTAGTATTGATAGAGCACTACTCTGCTGTTATAGTACGCGCCATGAAAGACATATTCATTGCCGACGCGCATTTAACAGACCCAAACGATGCTTCATACCGCCATTTGGTCGACTTTTTAACCGCCCAATGCGGCCAGATACGCCACCTGATCTTGCTCGGCGATATCTTTGAATTTTGGGTTGGTTATCGCCATTGTGTCTTTAGCGCCTACCTCCCCTTACTGCAAGTACTGCAACAACTTCAAGCCAATGGCACTCACATTGTGATGGTCGAGGGAAATCACGATTTCCATATGGGACCATTTTTTAGCGAGTCGCTCAAAAGCACCATCTTCCCAGATGGTGGCACCCTGAAACTTGATGATCTCACTGTTTATCTCTGTCACGGTGATACCATCGCGGCAACACCAAACTACTTGCGCTTACGCCGCTTTTTCCGTAGTTCATTTGCCAAAATGCTCATCCGTATTTTACCTGCTGATACAACCTGGGGTATTTCTGAAATACTAGGCAATGCCAGCCGTAAACGGCGTGCCTCGCAACCAAAACGGCAACATACTCTACCTGAAGCACGCATCAAACAACACGCCTCACAACACTTTAAACAAGGGTGTGAGGCATTCCTTTGTGGCCACTTCCATCAGGCTTACCATCAACAACTAGATCAGCACCCTGTGATTGTTGTTGGCAACTGGGGGCAAACTTGTCACTACGCTGTCCACGAGAATGGCCAATTCAATCTTGAAATCTATCAACCCGAGGCACTCAACGATTAAATTAAATCGTTTAATTTAATCTCTTCAACAGGCTCGGCGAGTTGCTTAAGTGACGGCTGTAATGCCTCGCGATCACCAACAAGAATCAACAGTTGTTGATCAGGATGGAGATATTTCAAGGCAACCCGTTGGACATCATCAATGGTTACCGCCGCGATACGTTGACGATACTCTTCAAGGTAATTTTCAGGATAACCATACATCTGCTGAGACATGATTCGCTTAGCTAAAGCATGGGTATTCTCAAAGGTGAATACAAATGAATTGATCAGGCTATCCTTGGCCTGATTTAACTCCTGCGCTGTAATCGGCTGCTGACGAATGGTTTCCATCTCCCCGCGCAACAAGTTAACCACCTCAGCGACTGATTCGTTTTTGGTTTCACAACCGGCAATAAACGGACCGAGCAGGCGACGACCGACAGAAAAGTAGGAGTACACGGAGTAAGCTAATCCCCTATTTGAGCGTATTTCGCGCATCAACCTCGAACTAAAT
>MAXR01000416.1 GCA_001751155.1 Desulfuromonadales bacterium C00003068
GACCAGTATCCGCTTGGTGTGCTGGCTCGTAGCGTTTGACACTCAATGGCGAAGGTGGGTATTGTTGATACATGAAAAATAACTCTAATGCGCCCAAAAATCGAACTGTATATTTATGAATAGTCGTCGAATCATCACCTGCTTAATGGTTCCTGGCAGTTTGGTTTTTTTGTTGTCTATGGCTGTGTGGCACTGGACAGCACAGCCTGAACTGTTGCAAACATTTCTCCCATTTTGGCCCTATGTGGTATTAGCGTTAGGGGTGTTACTTGGCTGGCGTTATCAACGATCACGTCTGTTGTTGACACTACTTGTTTTAACGTTAAGCCAGCCACAGCTCGTTGAATTTTTACCACTACACATGATCACGTTTTCGCTGGCAGTGATCTCCATCATTTTACCGTTAAACCTGTTGTGGTTGGCGTTCTCCTCTGAGCGTCACCTACTGTCGCTTGCCACCACCTCTCGGTTGATCGTTATTGCGGGACAGGGTGGGCTTATTTGGCTCGCCTACCACTTTTATGCTCAGCAGAGCTGGGCCATTTTACGGATGAATCTCTTTTCTCATCCGTTGTTCGATTTTATGGCATCCCTGCCTCTTGGCACGATGTTGCCGTTAGCCATAGCAATGTTTGTCGCGACATTTTTATCTCTTTTAATTGCCTTGCTTTGGCGACCAACCATGGAACGTGGCGCGCAAGTGTGGATGTTGGTCAGTGTTTTTCTTGCTCAACTAACAACGGGTGATGAGGCTCTTTTTTATGGCGCTACGGCGGTGCTGATTCTGATCGTTGCCTTGCTTGAAGCTTCGCATTCGATGGCCTTTCGCGATGAACTCACTGGCTTGGGTAGTCGTCGTGCCCTCAATGAATATCTGCAACGTTTGTCGGGTTGTTACACCTTAGCAATGGTCGATATCGATCATTTTAAACGGGTAAATGATAGCCACGGTCACGATATTGGTGATCAAGTCCTTAAAATGGTGGCTGGTTGCTTGGCAAAGGTTAAAGGGGGCGGAAAGGCTTTTCGCTATGGCGGCGAAGAGTTTACCGTCGTGTTTTCAGGAAAACAGCGCGATCATGTTTTGCCCTATCTAGAGGAACTGCGAATCGATATTTCACGCTCTGTTTTTTCCTTACGCAGTAAACCACGACCAAAGAAAAAACCTAAAAAAATCGCTAGCCAGAGCACTAAACCAAAGACTTTAAAGGTGACGGTGAGTATGGGGGTGGCTGAACACCTTGAACGGAAACAGACGGCTGCGCAGGTTGTTAAAGTTGCCGACATTGCCCTCTATCGGGCTAAAGATGGCGGTCGCAATAAGATTTGTTGATGGAGGTTTGAATGGGGCAAAGCGTTCGGCTCAGCGCATTGAAGTTTCAACCGAAATCCCTACAAGGGCAGATGCTGGTCCTCGTGTCACTGGTTGTTTTTTTACAACTCGTGATTAGCGGCGCTATTTTCACCACCTTTATCGGTGAGATTTCGCAGGATCAAATCGGTAAACGGGCTCTCGATATTGCCCACACCGTCGCCGTCATACCGATGGTTGCAACAGCATTAACCGATTCCAGCTTGCAACCTCAGGTGCAACAACTTGCCGAAGCAGTGCGTGCACAAACGGGTGCCGAGTTTATTGTCGTGGCTGACCGTCACAGTCGTCGCCTTTCCCATCCTAATCCCGAAAAAATTGGTCAGCCTTTTGTCGGCGGCGATGAGCAGGATGCTTTGACCACAGGTCGTTCCTACCTGTCGCAAGCAATTGGAACCCTCGGCCCTTCGTTACGCAGTATTGTCCCCGTTTATTCTAGTGATGAGCAGATTGTTGGCTTTGTTGCTGTTGGCTACTTACAACAGGATGTTGCCGACACCGTTCACGGCTATCAGCGTGAGCCAGCGACCTTGTTTTTTATGTTATTGATGGTGGCAATGCTCGGTGCATCAGCCATTGCTCGCTATGTTAAACGGCAAACTTTAGGGCTTGAACCGCGTGAGATTTCATCGTTGTATTTAGAGCGCCAAGCGATCCTTGAATCGATTCGAGCAGGCATTATCGCTGTAGACGGCCATGGTGAAATTCGCCTCATCAATCAAGCGGCACTGAAACATTTTCATTTTGAACCACACCAGCACGTTATCGGTAAAAAGGTGGTTGATGTTTTTGCTCACAGCGAGTTTTTGCCGTTGTTGCAACCCGGGGTTGAACAATCGTTGCGCGAGATTACCGTTGACGGTCAAGATCTGCTGTTCACCAGTGTGCCAATTGTTCATGAATTAACCGATGCTGGCATGGTCGCCAGTTTTCGCCGTGTCGATGATCTAACGCGCTTACAACAGCAGTTGCGGCAAAGCCAAGAGTTTACCGAGATGCTGCGCGTTCAGGCGCACGAGTATTCAAATAAGTTGCACATGCTCGGTGGCTTACTCCAAATTGAAGCCTATGACGAAGCGCTGGAGTTGGTGAGTCATGAAGCCTCAGGGCTACAAAGCCTGATTCAGTTTTTATCTCAAGCTGTCCCCCATACCACGTTAGCAGCTATAATCATGGGTAAATTCAATCGTGCCAACGAGATGAAAGTGGAATTCTTACTTGATCCGCAAAGCACAATGGCTGATATCCCTGCTGACTACAATTTTGATAAGTTAGCGACGATAGTCGGTAATCTTATTGATAATGCCCTTGAAGCAGCGGTTGCCTATGGCCAACGGCCAGCGTGTGTTCAATTGTTTATGACCGACATTGGTCATGATTTGATATTTGAGATCGAAGATTCAGGCGCAGGTGTTGCCGTAGAATTACAGCAGACCATTTTTCAACAAGGCTACACCAGTAAGTCCGCCGAGCATGACGTGAATCACGCTCACGGTGTCGGTCTGTATTTGGTGCGCCGCTACGTTAAGCAGTTAGCGGGAGATCTGACCATATCTACTGGCGATTTAGGTGGCGCACTGTTTACCTTGAGTTTGCCCAAACAACCTCAACGAGGGGAACGATCATGACAATATTGCGGGTACTCATTATAGAAGATGACCCACGTATTGCCGAACTACACTGCCGTTTTGTTGAAAAGGTGACGGGCTTTGAGGTGGTGGGGATGGCATTAAATTTAGCCGAAGCGCGGGAGATGGCCGAGCTGTTATCGCCCGATTTGCTATTACTTGATCTCTATCTTCCTGATGGCCACGGTATGGACCNNAATCTGTTGTTACTTGATCTATACCTTCCCGATGGCCACGGTATGGACCTGCTGCATGAATTGCGTGGTCAAGGGCAACAGGTTGATGTGGTGCTCATTACAGCGGCCAAAGAGGTGAGTGCCATTCAACAGGCGTTACAAGCGGGGGCATTCGATTACTTGGTTAAGCCGGTGATGTTTAAACGCTTTGAGGAGGCGTTGCATAACTTTCAGCGCTATCGTGGCCAGTTGCATGGAGCAACCAAGCTGAATCAAACCGAGATTGATCAGCTCCGTCATGGTCATGTGACCACCGCTAATGTTGACAACAGTGGGGTGCCGAAAGGGATTGATTTGTTAACCCTCGGTAAAGTGCAGCAGGTATTTCAAGATCACACTCCTCACGCTAAAGAGGGGTTAAGTGCTGAGGAGGTGGGGGTCAGTATCGGTGCCAGTCGTTCCACTGCTCGTCGCTATCTTGAATACCTTATTACTACTGGCGAACTACGAGCCGATGTGGTCTATGGCAGTGTTGGTCGGCCCGAGCGGCGCTATTTTTCGCCGCGTAGCGAAGGATAAAACAAAGGCTCGCCATCTGTTCGATGACGAGCCTTTGTTATTTAAATCAGATTTCTTTTAGTGCTAAATCAGTATTTTGGCCAACGGATAACCGATGAGACAAGCGGTGATCACCGCAATCAACCCCGGCATCATGAAACTGTGATTGAAGTAGTACTTACCGATCCTCGTCGTGCCCGAAATATCAAAGTTGCAGGTGGCGATATCCGATGGATAGTTAGGGATAAAAAAGTAACCGTAGCAGGCTGGCATAATACCGATTACAAGTGCTGGCGATAAGCCCATCCCTAAGGCAACAGGGAGCATCATGCGGCAGGTTGCCGCCTGACTGTTAACCACCACCGAGACAATAAACATCGCTAAGGCAAAGGTCCAAGGGTAAGTTTGCACCATGTCGATGATTCCCGATTTAAAGCTAGGCAGAGCAAACTTGAAGTAGGTGTCACTCATCCACGCAATACCGAAAATGGCAATCGCTGCCACCATCCCCGATTTAAAAACCACCCCTTCAGGTACTTTCGATGCTTTCGTTTTGGTCACTAGGAGGATTAAACCACCGAATGCCAACATCATCATCTGAATAATGACCGACATCTTAATGGCTTTAGTGCTCTCGCCAATGGTGCGAATTTCAGGGAACATGGCGATGATAACAATGGTCACCAAAGCAAGGCCGAATAGGATGACCGCATGCTTGGCCGAACTTGGTAGGGTTTCGTCGAGAGTGGTTGCTGTGGTCTCTTCAATACGCTTACGCAATATAGGGTCTTGCATGCGGCGCTGGTATTCAGGATCATCTTTAAGTTCGACACCGCGGCGCATACTGTACAGTGACATCGCGAACAAACCAATTAGTGTGGCAGGGATGGTAACACTCAGGATTGATAACAGGGTGATACTGCCCTCTAAAGGGG
>MAXR01000417.1:0-650 GCA_001751155.1 Desulfuromonadales bacterium C00003068
AAAACAGGTTGCGGTAAACCGTCAATCGGATGGCCCATGGCATCAACAACTCGGCCGAGTAAGGCATCACCAACACCCATCGTTGCGCTGCTACGCATTACACGAATAAGACTACCGGGACCCAATCCGCGGAGTTCACCCAATGGCATCAGTAGTGCTAAGCCATCCCGAAATCCGACAACTTCAGCCAAGACTGGTTCAGATTGAGACAATGGGGAGATTTCACACAGGGTACCAACAGAAGCAGCGGGACAGTACCCCTCAACCACTAAGCCGACAATTTTAGTGACCTTACCCCATACTTTAACTGTACTACACGAACGAACTAGACCTTCGAGGTTTGACATCACTCCCCCTTGATCGCCTCGTGAAGGCACGTCGAAATCGCCTCCATCTGAGCCTCTACGGTTGCATCGACTCGTCCGACCGGTGACTCGAGAATTNNAGAATACACCCGCCGCGAACAATCGTCGCATCAGGAACAAACTCGATATTACTCAAACCGCTTAAGCTCGCGATAAACAAGGGCTTATGCTCATTGACCACCTGAAGATCTTCAGGATTAACCTTAATATGAAATTCCTCGGCACTGACAGCCAAATGGATTGCCTGCTTAACCGTTCGCGTCACAACCTCTGGATCAATTTTTA
>MAXR01000417.1:689-2793 GCA_001751155.1 Desulfuromonadales bacterium C00003068
GCAGAAGCTAAGGATTTTGTCACAGTGGAAAGTGACTTCTCCGCTTCAGCAACACCACTTTTCCTCCCCTGCTGAAATTTCGATTCAAGTTCAAGAACATGTTTCTGCTTCAATTCGTCAATACTTTTATCGATTAATTCCTGCAAAGAAGCTGAATGTTCAACATTGGGTTGCTCAATAAGAGTCGAATCCAGAACAACAAAACCACCCGTTTCGGACTGGGTGACAGTGCCGAGGTCGGACATCGTCACCCGATGATAATCAAGGTCGTCAGCATTTCGAATAATTTTAGACAAGCTCATCACCTGCACCTCGTCCAGGAATGACGATCTGTCCTTCCTCTTCAAGTTTCAGCGCTAGCTTGACGATGGTTTGCTGCATCGCTTCAACATCAGACAATCGTACTGGCCCCATTGCTTCGAGGTCTTCCTTAATCATTTCAGCAGCTCGATTTGAGATATTACCGAAAATCAAATTTTTCAGTTCGTCAGGCGCAGTCTTCAATGACAGCGTAAGGGTATCATTGTTAATTTCACGCAGGATCATTTGCATTGCGCGGCCATCAATGTTAACCAAATCACTAAAGGTAAACATCTTCTTGCGAATTGATTCAGCAAGTTCAGGATCGACCGATTCAATGCTATCGACGATCATCCGATCCGCACCTTTTTCTACACGGCCAAGGATATCCACAACTTTATCCACACCACCAACTTCTTGTTGCTCTTTTTTGCTAACGCCACCAATTTCTCGGCGTAACGCTTCCTCTATTTGGGCAATGACCTCTGGCATAACTTTATCAATTTTGGCAATGCGGTACATCACATCACCCGCTAACTCATCGGGTAAAAACTTCAATACCTTGCCCGTATGATCTGAACGTTGTGTCGATAGGATCAAAGCCAAAGTCTGAGGGTGCTCATTTTCAAGCAGACTCGCCACCATACGCGGCTGCATTGTGGCAATGGTTTCAAGTGGCCTAGTCTCTGTGCCACTCATAATTTCCTGTAGCAACACGTCAGCTTGATCACCACCGGTCCCGGCGATGGCATTACGAATAAATTCTTCGCTTTTGATGTACATACCAGGGTTTTTTTTCTGGTCGTTTTGAAACTCTGCCATAATGTCATTAGCGAGTTCAGCAGGAATGTGGTCAACAGTCATCATGATCCGCGTAAGGATGCGGACTTCATCATCACTCATTTCAGCAAACACAGCTGACGTTGCGGCTTCACCAAGACACATCAACAACACTGCTGCCTTCTCGTGACCCGACATTCTATTTAATTGCATTACTTCCACACAAATACTCCTACATCAAACCGTTACTTTTCTTCCGTCATCCACGTTCGAATCACCTGTGACGGTGAATTTTCTGCCTTTAAAATATTTTGCCTCATCTGTTCTGTAGGATCGAGCTGAACAGGAGTACTTCTTCCTGATGCCATTTCAGCTTCAAGTTCCTTAACTGTTTTAAAATGTTGGACGGTTGCATCGGATTGCAATGTTTTTAAAGCTGGACGCACCAACATAAAATAGAGGAATAGCGCACCCAAGGCACCTGCACCATATTTCACCAGCGGTAAATAGGTATAGATATTATCACTCAATGAGGCTTCAACCACGGCAGGTTTTGTATAAAACTCATCGGCAAAGGGCATCGAAACGACATTGAGTTGATCTCCACGCGAAGGATCAATCCCTAAAGCACTTTGCACCATCTTCTCTATCGTACGCAGCTCTTGTTCTGGACGAGGTTGTAATTCTGTCTCACCTTCACCGTCATCTGTCGCTTCAGAGACAACATCCGCGACAAGAACAGATACCGATAGATGCTTAATGGTACCAACTGGGGAAACCGTACGATTAACAACCTTACTGATTTCATAATTTGTCGTTTCAGCATTATTGCTACTGCCACCAGAACTTCCGCCTCCAATGGCATTACCACCTTCGAGGTTTGATTGCACACCTGGAACACCGCCAACCGAGCTGCCACTAGAATCTTTTTGCTCCTGTATTTGTTCACTTCTCGGCACAGCACTTTTAGGATCGTACAACTCTTCCAACTTTTCAACCTGAGCAAAATCAAGGACTGCGGTAA
>MAXR01000418.1:0-156 GCA_001751155.1 Desulfuromonadales bacterium C00003068
ATCCGCGTGGCTCATATATACCTCACCGCGGACCTCAAGAACATCCGGAGCACCTTTGAGCACCGCCGGAATATCACGGAGCGTTAGCGCATTGTCCGTAACATTTTCCCCGACCTCGCCATCGCCCCGCGTGGCTGCCTGAACCAATTTCCCGCC